>JAGACJ010000077.1 GCA_017614195.1 Paludibacteraceae bacterium | reverse complement strand
ATGTTGCCGATGACCTCGGAATATACCTTGCAGGCGGTGTCGAAACCGAACGAGGTCTCGATCATGTCGTTCTTCAAGTCGCCATCGATGGTCTTGGGGCAACCGATGACTTGGATGCCGCACTTCTTTTGCAGGTAGTATTCGGCCAATACACAGGCGTTGGTGTTGGAGTCGTCACCGCCGATGATAACCAGCGCCTTGATGCCCAACTTGTTGCAGATTTCGATACCGCTGTCAAACTGCGATTGTTCTTCGAGTTTTGTACGACCCGAACCGATGATGTCGAAACCGCCGGTATTGCGGTAGTCGTCGATAATGTCGGCCGTCAGTTCGATGTATTTGTGGTCGATCAAACCGCTGGGGCCACCCAAGAAACCATACAACTTGCAGCCTTTGTTCATGCTCTTGAGGCCATCAAACAAGCCCGAAATCACGTTGTGACCGCCAGGAGCCTGACCACCCGACAAGATAACACCCACGTTGATAGCGGGCAGTTGGGCGGGCTTGTCAGCCTTTTCGAATGTAACCACAGGCATACCATAGGTGTTGGGGAACAATTTCTTAATTGCTTCTTGGTCTGCCACCGATTGTGTGGCCTTACCTTCCTTGAGCGCCACTGCACCCTTCAATGCCACCGGCAATTTGGGTTGGTAAGCAGCTCTTGCGATTTGTAATGCGCTTTTAGTCATAACTTTATAAATTAGATTAAAAAATTTCGAATTTGGTGTTGCAAAGGTAGCAAAAATCCGTCAAAACGCAGGCTTCGGCAGCGGTTTATTTTTGAACAGGAACCCCTTTCACCCGAGCCATCGCACGTTTGACGCGGATGCCGAACTTGCCAGCCTTGATGGTCATGTCATTGCCGTTGACCCAGATGCGCCCCGTGCCGCTCAAACCGAACTTGGGGTCGTAGGCCTTGAGCAACTCGTAGCACTGCTCCGCCTTGTTCCAGCGCACAATCATCGTCACAATGCCCATCACCTTGCGGGTGCGCAGCGACTTGTCGGGATTATGGCGGTCGAGCAGCGGCCGGCCGTTGGCGTCGTTGGGCTGTTTGAGCCAACGCAAACGGGCTTCAAACGTACTGTCGGTGGTGGCATAAAACTCGACAATCCCGTCTTTGTTGTCGTCCAGCCAATAACCGACAATGTCGTTCTTGCCGGCATACACCGAAACGCTGGCCAACAGCAATAGACCAAGTAAAAAAGATTTTTGAATCATTTCCTGTATTTTTGCTTGACAAAATTACAAAAAACAGCGAAAAAATCATTACTTTTGTCCGAAATTTCAAAATAACAGATTATGAACGCAGTTTCAACACGTTTGGCAGCCCTGTCCGAATCGGAAACCCTGGCCATGTCGCAAAAAAGCAGCGAGCTTAAGGCTCAGGGAGTCGATGTCATCAACTTGAGTGTCGGTGAGCCCGACTTCAACACCCCCGACCACATCAAAGCCGCCGCCAAACAGGCCGTTGACAACAACTTTTCGTTTTATTCGCCCGTAGCCGGCTACCCCGCCCTGCGCAACGCCATCGTAGCCAAGCTCAAACGCGAAAACGGTTTGGAATTTGACGCCGCCCAGATCTCTTGTTCCAACGGAGCCAAACAAGCGGTGTGCAACGTCATCCTGAGCCTTATCAGCAAAGGCGACGAGGTTATCGTCCCCGCCCCCTACTGGGTAAGTTATGTCGAAATGGTGAAACTGGCCGAAGGTACCAATGTAATCGTAAAAGCCAGCATCAACCAAGACTTCAAGATCACTCCGGCACAACTCGAGGCCGCCATCACCCCCAAGACCAAGGCGTTGATTCTGTGCTCGCCCTCGAACCCGACCGGCAGTGTTTACACCAAAGAGGAATTGAAGGGTTTGGCCGAAGTTATCGCCCGTCATCCGCAAATGTATGTCATCTCCGACGAGATTTACGAACATATCAACTACATCGGCAAACACGAGAGCATCGCGCAGTTTGAAGAGATTCGCGACCGCGTGGTCATCATCAACGGCGTATCGAAAGGCTATGCCATGACTGGCTGGCGTATCGGATGGATTGCCGCTCCGTTGTGGATTACCAAGGCCTGCAACAAACTGCAGGGCCAATATACTTCTGGTCCTTGCTCGGTTGCCCAAAAAGCCGCCGAAGCCGCCTACCTGGGCGACCAAAGCTGCGTTGAGAACATGCGCCGCGCCTTCGAACGCCGCCGCGATTTGATTTACAACCTGATGAAAGACATTCCCGGACTGCAAATCAACAAACCCAAAGGCGCCTTTTACGTATTCCCGAAATGTTCGTCCTTCTTCGGCAAGAAAACGCCGGGAGGCGAAACCATCGGAAACGCCGCCCAGCTGGCCATGTACCTGCTGACCGAAGGCCATGTGGCCTGTGTGGGAGGAGCCGCCTTCGGCGACCCCGACTGCATCCGCCTGTCGTATGCCACTTCCGACGAGAACATCACCCGTGCGGTAGAACGCATACGCAAGGCACTGGCCGCATTGAGATAATCGGAAGAAACATCCATACGAACAAAATAGGCGCGATTTTCGCGCCTATTTCTGTTTTCATACACCGACTCCGTACAGACGTAGCGCGCCGTGCCTCTACCCCACCAGTTCCTCTCCATAGTGGCGATGGAAGATTATATAATTGGCGGTAGATGTGTTAAATTACGTTAATTTATAATACCATGTATTGCATACTACTAAATAATACCTACCTTTGCAAAGTCAAACAGAAAGAAAATGATTGAAAACTTACGATCACAAATGCGAAAAGGAATGTTAGAGTACTGCATTCTGCTTATCGTCAAAGAAAAGCCCGCATACACTACCGAAATCATCGAAGCCCTGCATAAGGCAGAGATGATTGTCGTAGAAGGTACCATCTACCCGATTCTGTCACGCATGAAGGCTGCCGAAATGCTTTCCTATTATTGGCAGGAATCCACCAGCGGACCACCAAGAAAATACTTTCAAATCACAGAAAAAGGCAAGCAGCTACTCGGCGAAATGCAACGCGAATGGCAACAATTATCAAAAAGTATCAACGATTTACAACGGACCAAACAATAAAAAGATCATGAAAACCACACAGACCATAAGCCTCAACGGATGCGCCTACCACATTGACTCCGATGCCTTCGAACTGCTCAACGACTATCTCGAGCAAGTACGGATATCGCTTGGGAACACAGACGATGCCGACGAAATCATCAATGACATTGAGGCTCGTATCAGCGAACTGTTTAACGACGAATTGGATGCCCTACGGCAGGATGTGATCAACCGTGCCATGGTCAAAAAGATCATGGACACCATGGGAAAACCTGAGGAATACTCCGAGCAAGAAAGCGGCCAGAAAGCCTCTACAGCATCGGAGCAACCCCATACAAAAGCGAAACGCCACTTGTATCGTGACAACGACAATGCGATTATAGCAGGTGTTTGTGCCGGAATTGCCAACTATATCGGTTGGGATGCGGTATGGGTGCGACTACTCTTTGTCCTACTACTGTTTGTCGGGATCGGCGGGCTGTCGCTCATCGTCTACCTCGTTTTATGGGCGATTACGCCGAAAGCAATCACTACCGCCCAGAAAATGGAAATGACAGGAAAAGAAGTAAGTGTGCAGTCGATCAAAAGCGAAATCGAACAGACGACTGCCACCAGCACCAATACCCCAAGTACAGCCCGACGGATTCTGTCGTTCCTTTTAAAAGGAATGCTGTTCTGCTTTATCGGATTTATCGGTTTTATATTGGTCACTACGGTCTTAGCCCTTATTGCCGGGCTCTTCGGAGCCTTTGTCGGAATCAACATGGCTACACTCGACATTACCTACATAGCCTTGGACAGCCTGCTGGGAGCACACAAATGGATTACGCTGGCATGCCTTTCGGTTTCCATCCTCTGCCCCATCGTTTTGCTCATAGCTGGAATGGTAAGTTACCTCAAAAACCGTCACTGGACGAACTTGAAATTCAACCTTATCGGGATTGCCTTGTGGCTGGTATTCTCCATGGCGACGATTGGCATCGTTGTTTGGAATCTAAGTACCACAAAACTAACCTGGGAGACCGAATTGGAAGAAGCGACATTTCGCAACATGACAATCGCTGAACGAAGTAGCGACGAGGGATGGACCTGCTACACATTCAAGGAGCAACAAACTCCCCAATCCATTCAAGCCAACGGGAACCTACACATCCGGATTATACCTTCCGACCAACTAAAAATCAACATCAAAGACGGTTCTTCGCCCGTCCTCTTTACATACAAAAACGCGCAGTTACTGTTAGAGAATCGACCCTACCAAGGATTCCACGACAGTGCTGAAATTGAAATCGGCATGCCTACCGCCAGCAACATCAGCCTGGGCGGAAATACGACTGCCACGACAGACTTCCCCATCCAAGCACAAACGGTAACCTTCGAATTGAACGGCAACAGCCACCTTGAGGCGGAGGTCGAGACAGAGAAGCTGTCAACTCAAATAAATGGTAACAGCAAGGCTTTGATAAAGGGGAATGCCACAACAGCACACTATCAAGTACGCGGCGCCTCCCATTTAGTTGCCGCAGATTGCGAATCAGATACAGTCGAAATTGAAGTTCAAGGAGCATCCAAAGCATCGGTCTATGCCAACAAAACATTAAAAGCAGACGCAAAAGGTGCATCCGAAATCAAATACCGCGGCAATCCGACGGTAAAACGCGAAGCTATTGGAGCCAGCAACATCTTCAGCATCGACTAACAAACCGGAGTTCATTCCACGAACCACAAAAAAAAGAGCGGGACGGTTTTCTCCGTCCCGCTCTTTATATGTGGCGAAAGCAGGCCTGTAAGCCGGGTTATGTACCCTTAGAAAGGGCGTCTGTCATTTATCTACACCCGTTGTCACCAACAGGCTCTAGCGACCTACCCCCCGACATCGGACGAGCAGCCCTACATACGTCGGTATACTTGGTTTTGCAACATAAGGAGCGTACAGCCCGGCTTGTCGCCAAACCGGCGGTGGGCTCTTACCCCGCCTTTTCACCCTTACCCCTTGCGGGGCGGTCATTTTCTGTTACGCCTGCTTGCCCTCACAGACAACTTCCCGTTAAGAAGCTTATTGCTCTGCGTTGCCCGGACTTTCCTCTCTTTCCAACACTGGAAACAGCGACAGACCAGCCTGCTTAATGAGCGCAAAATTACAGTTTTTGTCTCAACATTACAAAATAAACACTAAAAATATTGACAAATTCAAAAAGAAATGTTATATTTGCGCCTATTTTTACGAAAACCATAATTATTCGGCATGAGACAACTTAAAATCGTAAAATCCATTACGAACCGTGAGAGTGCTTCTCTCGACAAGTACTTGCAAGAAATCGGTCGTGAAGACTTGATTACTGTTGAAGAAGAAGTTGAACTTGCCCAACGAATCAAAAAAGGAGGCCGTGACGGCGAAATCGCTCGCGAAAAACTGACACGCGCCAACTTACGTTTCGTGGTATCAGTAGCCAAGCAATACCAAAACCAAGGATTGAGTTTGCCCGACTTGATTGACGAAGGCAACCTCGGACTGATTCGCGCAGCGGAAAAGTTTGACGAAACCCGTGGTTTCAAATTTATTTCATACGCCGTATGGTGGATCCGCCAAGCGATTCTTCAAGCATTGGCAGAGCAATCGCGTATTGTACGTCTGCCGTTGAACCAAGTCGGTTCACTCAACAAGATTAATAAGGCATTGTCCAAATTCGAACAGGAGCACGAACGTCGTCCGTCGCCCGAAGAATTGTCAGAACAGTTAGACATTCCTGTTGACAAGATTTCGGATACCTTGAAGGTTTCGGGTCGTCACATTTCGGTTGACGCTCCTTTTGTCGAAGGCGAAGACAACAGTCTGCTCGACGTTTTGGTCAACGACGATTCGCCCATTGCAGACCGCAGTTTGATTAACGAGTCGCTTTCGAAAGAAATTGACCGTGCTCTCAACACCCTTTCGCCCCGCGAAAAAGAAATCATCGTATGTTTCTTCGGTATCGGTTGCCAGGAAATGACCCTCGAAGAAATCGGCGACAAACTTTCGCTGACACGTGAACGTGTGCGTCAAATCAAAGAAAAAGCCATCCGCCGTCTGCGCAACAGTTCTAAAAGCAAATTATTGAAAAGCTACTTGGGATAATCCCTTGTTATAACATAAAAAAAGAGCGGCATTCTATTGAACGTCGCTCTTTTCTTTTATTCATACCTTTCACTCGTACCGATATCCCACCACCTTGTAGGTATTGATTCCGACTTTACGGAATACCACGTCATCGACAAGGTAATAAGTGCGGCCATCAATGTAATAGATGTCATAATAGCTTGGCAGACCTTTGATTTTTGCACCGATCGGAGCCAATACCGCACGATAACCATCGTTTTCCCAGAGGAAGAATACGCCGTCATCGTAATAGTAGTTGCGATAAATGCCGTCTACACGAACACGAACGGTTGGCATCGGAGCCACATAAAAGACTGCCGGTACGAAAGCGCCTACAGGCGGACGACAAACCATCCAGACATCACCATAAGGGCGATAGTAAACACCTCCTGCATAGCGGTAGTCAATATTGCGATAACGAACCTCGTGATATACTGGCGGGGCAGGACGATATTCTCCATAAGTGTAATCAGTACGAACCGGAGCCGGCGTGGTCTTACGAACATCTCCATTATTGCCATTTGCAGGTGCGGTATTCGTCTGTGTGGATGCACCCGGTGTATTACCATTTGACTTAACCACTTTATCGGTCGAGCTGTCATAATCCGTCACTCTGCCTGCGGCTGGGCCGCTAGTCGACGTCGAGCGCGTGGTGGTTGAGGTCGAACGCGTAGTGGTCGAAGCGTCATTGTTACTACTGGTCGAACGGGTCGAACTACCAGTCGTTGTACTGGTCGAACGGGTCGAGCTACCAGATGTTGCGCTCGACGAACGGGTCGAACTGCCAGATGTTGCACTCGACGAACGGGTCGAGCTGCCTGTTGTTGCGCTAGACGAACGGGTTGAGCTACCAGTTATTGCGCTCGACGAACGGGTCGAACTACCAGTTGTTGCACTCGACGAACGAGTTGAACTGCCCGACGAGACGCTCGAAGAGCGGGTTGAGCTACCAGTTGTTGCGCTCGACGAACGGGTTGAACTACCAGTTGTTGCACTCGACGAACGGGTTGAACTGCCCGACGAGACGCTCGAAGAGCGGGTTGAGCTACTCGAAACCGAAGGCGCAGCGCTGCTCGAACGGGTCGAGGTCGTTGCCGATGAAGAACGAGTTGAAGACGTTGACGACGAAGAACGCGTCGATTGAGCTGAAACCGATAGGGTGAATGCTACCAGCATCACTCCTAATGTCATTATAATCTTTTTCATAAGGCACTGTTTTTAATGGTGAAACAATCTTCCTTTTCAGAAACTTTACTTTTGGACAAAACCCTTTTGCCAAAGTTTAATCATCTGTCAAGGATTTTTGCGTTATCACAAATATAACACAATATTTTCAAAAATAAAAATTATAAGTAATCGAAGGAACTATTGAAAAAAGATAAGTCAGCGTTGCAGACTGCAGTCCGGTCGTCTCGTCGGTATCGAAATCAATCTTCCATGCATTGTGACGGCAATATACATTATAGAACGAGAGATTCAAATCGTGGTCATAACGTTTTTTCTTCCCTTTATTGAGATGAAACGTAACAGACAAATCCAAACGGTGATAATCGGGCATGCGATATTGGTTGCGACCGCCGTAGATCGGATAGGTGGTCGGCTTGCCATAATCAGATATAACGAGTCTGCCCTCCGGTGCAGTCAGCGGCTGGCCGGTAGAATAGACCCAAGTCGCGCCCAAATCAATCCATCCAAGCAAATCGTAATTGAGCACTATCGTGATATTATGCGGACGGTCGGCCGGCGATCGATACTCCGCGCCCTGATTGATTCCGTCAATCCGCAAGAATGAGCGCACAAACGTATAAGACACCCACCCCGTGAGTTTTCCCAAATCCTTGCGCAACATCAGTTCGGCGCCAAACGCCCTACCCGTGCCTTGCAGAAACTCTTCGTCAATCTTCGAATTCAAAAACACAGAGGCATAGTCTCTGAAATCTGTCTGGTGATTGAGCCATTTATAGAATAGTTCGCCACTCAACTGAAACCAATCTTTGTAAAAATTCCACACATAACCTACCGAAAGCTGGTCACAAACGCCAGGTTTCAGCTGTAAGTTTGACGAACGTCACAAATCCATCGGTGTACCAGCCGTTGTCGTTTTGATTTGATGCAGATACTGTGTGGTACGGGAATAACCAGCCTTGAGCGACATATTCTCATAAAAACGCCATGCCACGCCGGCACGCGGTTCCAAATTCCAATAATAGCAATTGTTTTGCGCCGAATCGAGGTTATTGAACAACGTACCGCGCAAACCGTATTTAAGCGTCCAACGGCCATACTGCTGCTCAACAGAGGCAAACACCGCCGACTCGACCGAAGTCGTAAGAGGAATAGTAATCGAGAGCGGATCGGTATCGTCATTGATTATCATCTCGGCATAGCCGGTATGCACGATTTTGTATGAGGAAGAGACACCGAATTTCAGTTTGTTGTGCGTATCCGGAGTCCAGACAAACTCCTGACGCACGCCGTAATCGTCAATATCGCCGGTCCAACTGCCCTGAAGACTGGCCAACCGGCCTGCTACCTTAAAATCGTACCAACTACCTGTCAAATAAGTGTTGGTCACAAACTTTGGACGCCAAATCGCAGCCCAGCGCAAAGTCGCGGCTTTGTTCGAATAGTCAAAACGCCCCAATGCTTCGTACTTGAAAAAATCCTGCCCCACATAACCCGACAAATACAAATGGTGCTTATCATTGATCCGAGCCGTTATTTTTGAATTGACATCGTAAAAAGTCAATCCGGCTTGACGAATTGCAGGATCAGACATCATCGGCAACAACAAGCCGGCATAAAAGACACGTCCGGAAGCCCAAACCGACAAATGGTCTTTGACAATCGGCCCGTCGAGCAACAGACGCGAAGTTATCAAGCCGATGCCTCCCCTACCGGTAAACTTGTCGGCAACATCGTCATTGGTAACCACCTCCATAACGGAAGAAAGCCGGCCACCATGCACAGCCGGGATATCGCCTTTGTACAATACGGCGTCCTTCACCACATCGTTATTAAACACCGAAAAGAATCCGAGAAAATGCGACGGATTATAGACTGACGCCTGGTCAAGCAACACCATATTTTGGTCCGACGAGCCGCCTCGCACATTATAGGACGACGAACCCTCAGAACTTGCCTGCACGCCCGGAAGCAGCTGAATGGCCTTTATCACGTCGACCTCTCCCATCAGCGCAGGCAATTTACGCACTTGCATTACGCTTAGCTTTTCGGTACCGATATTGGCTTCGGCCAGCGAACGGCGTGTAGCCTGTCCTTCGAGCACGATTTCTTCGATTTGATTAATTTCTTCTTCCATCGGGAAATCGATTTTCCGGTCACCGGTCACAGTCACCTGCTCTGTTCGGCTCACATACCCCACATATACCAATTGGAAAGAATAAGTCCCTGTCGATGGCAGATCAAGCGTATATACACCATTGGCATCCGTGGCAGTACCCGTTTTTATCTGTTCCACATAAACGTACGCACCCACCAACGACTCGCCCGTCACACTATCCGACAAGCGACCGCTCACCTTGACAGCCCATCCGTCGGTCATCGCCAACAGCATAAGAATCCATATCAGCAAGTGTCTTTTCATTCAGGATCCATGTTATCTGGGTACAACTGCGAATAACCGGCGCCAAATCGTTCGCGCAACTCTTCGTTGGACCATGTGTTGTTTTTATAGATAATAGGAAGACGGAACGACGAGGACGTATAAATTCCAAAAGCGCCCAATGCGCCTCCCGAGATATTACCGGTATAAGTGCCTACCGGTGTCATGAACAAGGGATTTTGTCCGGATTCGGCTTCGCACAATTGGCGCACAAACTCATAATAGTCGGGGCTATAGTTATTCAATTCGAGTTCGACCGTATCGGTAGGGAAAACCATCAAGGTATCTCCCGGAGCAATCACATTGCGTTTGGCTACCATAAAGCACGGATAGGCAATCAGACTGCCGTCCTCGACCGTTGAGTCGAACAAGTTGAACACACATTTCGAAGGCGAAGTTGAATAATTCACCGTGCGCCATTGTGACAGCGAATCGCCTACAATATACCGCAGTCGCGCACCATAAAAGTTTTCTCCAACAGGATCCAAGAAAAACGCCAATGTTGCCAGCGGGAAAAGCTTTTCCGAATTATCAATGACTGGCATAAGCGACATGGCCCCCAATATAACGGTTTCGGGAGCAACAGCAGAAGCGCTGTATATTTCGACCACCCCGTCACCGTCAAAATCGAGACGCACCTCTAACCTATACGTTTGCCCACTTTCGGCCGCAAAACCTTCAGCTGTGAGATAACGGCCCTTAAACTCAGTACTTTCGGTCAAAGGTACGCCATTGATGGTCACCAAAGCGCCACTGATGCCCAGATCTTGTTCGTCAGAAAAATAATTGGCCGAACGGGACACCAAGACAGCATATTGTCCTGGCTCAGTACAAAGAGAACCGATAATCACCAAACGGGGTTCGACATCCTCCAAGTCAATGGACCATGGCTCGGTACAAGCCGTAAACAATATGCAAAGCAGAATATAACCCAAAATACGACGCATGGCGCAAAATTACAAAAAAAAAGCGCAGGAAAAATTTCCCTGCGCTTTCTTTTCTATGTATAAAATCAAATTATGCTTTACCTGCGCTACCCAACACATTCACAACTTTGTGCGTGTAGAGTTTTTTCAGTTCTTCGCGAGCCGGTCCGAGATATTGACGGGGGTCAAATTTATCGGGTTGTTCTACGAAGAATTGACGAATAGCGGCGGTCATGGCCAAACGACCGTCAGAGTCGATGTTGATTTTGCAAACAGCCGATTTGGCAGCCTCGCGCAATTGCTCTTCAGGAATACCTACAGCGTCTTTCAATTTACCACCGAATTTGTTGATGATAGCGACATATTCTTGAGGAACTGAAGAAGAACCGTGCAATACGATGGGGAATCCAGGAAGTTTTTGTTCGATTTCTTTCAGGATATCAAAACGCAATGGAGGCGGAATCAAGATGCCGTCAGCGTTGCGGGTGCATTGTTCGGGAGTGAACTTGTTGGCACCGTGCGAAGTACCGATAGAGATAGCCAAAGAGTCAACACCCGTACGGCTAACGAAGTCGATTACTTCAGAAGGTTGGGTATAGTGGCTTTTTTCAGCGGCAACCTCATCTTCGACACCGGCCAAAACGCCAAGTTCGCCTTCGACGGTTACATCGTGAGCGTGAGCGTATTCAACCACTTTCTTGGTCAAAGCGATGTTTTCTTCGTAAGGAAGGGCAGAACCGTCGATCATTACTGAAGAAAAGCCCATATCAACGCAGCTTTTGCACAACTCGAAAGAGTTACCGTGGTCCAAGTGCAAGCAGATTTGAGGGTTTTCCCAGCCCAATTCTTTTGCATATTCAACAGCGCCTTGTGCCATGTAACGCAACAAGGTTTGGTTGGCATATTTGCGAGCACCGCTCGATACTTGAAGGATTACGGGCGATTTTTGTTCTGCACAAGCAGATACGATTGCTTGCATTTGCTCCATGTTGTTGAAGTTGAATGCAGGAATGGCATAACCGCCTTTGATAGCGCCTTTGAACATCTCACGGGTGTTCACCAAGCCTAATTCTTTGTAAGATACCATACTTAAGTAATTTTATTTGGTTAAAAAGATATCAAAATCATTTGCGCCACAAAGTTAGTCATTTTCTGCGAAACTATCCCGCCCCGAGCGCAAAAAGGACAAGAATTTTTCAACATCGGTTTCAAAAAACACCGGACCCGACAACGGATTGCCGTTTTCGGGATTCACGACAATGTAGCACGGTTGCGAATTTTGTCGGTACACAACATTCTGCACCTCGCGATTGCGGGCGCTGGTCGTTACATCCACTTTGTCGTCGACATAGAGGGTCGCCACCACAAAATCCTTTTGCAGCAACGATTACACCCTGGGATCGGTAAAGACAGCCTGTTCCACCATTCGGCAGTTAGCACAGCCGTAACCCGTGAAATCCAAAAAGAGCGGTTTGCCAGCCTTGCGAGCCACTTCCATAGCCTCGTCGTAATTACGAATCCCCTGCACCATCGGTTGGGAGGTTGCAGAATTGCCTCCCGGGGCAGGAGACAGTACAAAATCTTGGGTGGACATCGGAGGCAACCAACCCGACAAGGCCTTCAGCGGTGCGCCAAACAAACCGGGTATCATATAAACGACAAAGACAAACACGGCAATGGCACTCATAAAACGCAACCAACTGCGTTGTATAGGCATTTCATCATCGAGTGGGAAACGGATTTTTCCAAGCAGGTAAAGTCCCATAAGGGTGAATATCACAATCCAAATCGCCAAATAAATCTCACGGTCGAGCAAGTGCCATTGGTATGCCTGGTCGGCCACACTCAGGAATTTGAACGCGAAAGCCAGTTCGACAAACGCCAGACACACTTTGAGCGTATTCATCCAACCGCCCGATTTGGGCAAACGGTTCAACCACGAGGGGAAGAACGCAAACAAGGTAAACGGCAGCGCAAACGCTAACGAGAAGCCCAACATACCGATAAGCGGTTTCAAAAAACCGCCACCAGCGGCACTCAACGCCACACTACCAGCAATCGGCAGCGTACACGAAAACGACACCAGCACCAAGGTCAGTGCCATAAAGAATGTGCCCAAATAGCCTGCCCGCTCCTCATTCTTCGACGAAGCATTGACCCATTTCGACGGTAAGGTAATCTCAAAATAGCCGAACAACGAAACAGCGAATACGCCAAACACTATCGTAAACAAGATGTTAGGCAACCAATGGGTACTCAGCGCATTGGCGAAACCCTGACCGAAGATCAGCGACAGCACCACCCCGGTCAGCACATAGATCAACACAATTGAAACGCCATACAGAACTGCTTGCTTTTTGCCGCCATGGTGCATAAAATACGATACGGTCATCGGAATCATCGGGAATACACAAGGCGTCAGCAAGCCAAGCAAGCCGCCACCGAAGGCCAGCAGAAAGAACCACCACAATGACTCACCGCCACTTGCTGACACTGGCTCCAACGATGCAACTATACCTTCGCCGACAGCCACTCGCAAATCTTCATCAAACATCTGGCAAGCACCGTTTCGGCACACTTGTCCGCGCACATGGCACTCAACGGCAAACGAATCCGCGGTCTGACGCAAAATCCGTTTTTTGAACACCACCTCCCCGTCAAAATAGCGTTCGGTATCGTTCAAAACCTCATCGACCGATTCGATATAGGCAGGCTCCTGCCACAGGGTATCCTTATCGGCAAAAGCAAAGGCCGCGTCAGGCGTTACACTTATCCGCAACGGGTTGGCCATACCATTCTGGTATTGCGAATACAAATGCCACTGTTCATCAGGAACCGCGGTCAGCACCAGTTCGATTTCGCCCTCGCCGACCGAATCGGCCCGCAGCTGCCAACTGACCGCAGCGGACGGAGCTGCTCCAAACAAGGGATTTTCGTCTTCGGTCTGGCTCAGCGCCGAAAAAGACAGCTGCGCCCATGCGGCCCCCACACAGAGCCACGCCCACAAGGATATCAAAAACTGTTTCATACAGATATGCTTCGAATTGAGTTTCAAATGTAAGAAAAAATTCTCACGCGACAAAATCCATACAAAAGAAGGTCGGCAGGGGATAAAAAAAGAGTCAACCGATTGGTTGACTCCTTGTGGTGGGCGCTGAGGGATTCGAACCCCCGACCCTCTGCTTGTAAGGCAGATGCTCTAAACCAGCTGAGCTAAGCGCCCTTGCTTTTCAAAAGCGATGCAAAGATAATGCCTTTTTTATTCCCCACCAAACTTTTTTGCAAAAAAAATATCAGTTTTTTCAAAAAAAAGAGGAACTGCCCTTTTACAGACAAGTTCCTCTTCCCTAACTATGCAGTACAAATTATTTCAAACGAGCCTGAATAGCCTTTGAAGCTTCTTCGTAGCCAGGTTTGTTGAGCAAGGCGAACATATTTTTCTTGTAAGCCTCGACACCCGGTTGGTTGAACGGATTGACTTCGAGCAAATAACCGCTGATACCGCAAGCAATCTCGAAGAAGTAAATCAACTGACCGATGTAGTAAGCATTCAATTCGGGAACACTCACTTTCATGTTGGGTACGCCACCATCAACGTGAGCCAGCATCGTTCCCAACTCAGCCATTTTGTTAACAAAGTCAACACGTTTTCCGGCAAGGAAGTTCAATCCGTCCAAGTTGTCATTGTCAAACGGAACTTCGAGCTTTTTGTTGGGTTTCTCGATAGAAACGACGGTTTCGAAAATGCTACGTTCACCCTCTTGAATCCATTGGCCCATCGAGTGCAAGTCGGTAGTGAAATCCACAGCGGCGTTGAAGATACCTTTATTGTCTTTGCCTTCGCTCTCACCATACAACTGTTTCCACCATTCGGCAAAATAGTGCAACTTGGGTTGGAAATTGGCCAAAATCTCAATCTTTTTGCCCGAACGATACAAAGCGTTACGCGTAGCAGCGTAGATAGCGGCGGGATTCTTAGCAAACGGGGTATTGATACCGCAAACTTGCTCCATGCGAACAGCACCGGCAATCAGTTGTTTGATATCAAGGCCTGCAACAGCAATCGGCAACAAGCCAACCGGAGTCAGCACCGAGAAACGGCCGCCTACATTGTCGGGAATCACGTATGTTTTGTATCCTTCTTGGGTTGCCAAGGTACGCAAAGCGCCTTTGGCTTTATCGGTAACAGCCACAATGCGTTTTTTGGCCTCAGCCTTGCCCATTTGGTTTTCCAATTGCGTTTTGAGCAAGCGGAATGCCAAAGCCGTTTCGGTCGTGGTTCCTGATTTTGAGATATTGATAATACCGAATTTCTTGTCTTTCAAATACTCTGACAATTCTGCCAGATAATCTTCTCCGATATTGTTACCGGCAAAAACGATTACGGGTTTCGGCGACTGCAACCATGCAAAACTGTTACCCAATGCGTCAATCACCGCCTTTGCGCCCAAGTAACTGCCACCGATACCGGCAACTACAACCACTTCGCAGTTGGCACGCAAATCGTCAGCGGTTTTTTGAATATCGGCAATAAAATCAGCCGTAACCGACGAGGGCAAATGCAACCATCCCAAAAAGTCGTTACCGGCTCCTGTACCGTTTTCGAGTGCGGTCAATCCTTTTTTTACAGCTGCTTCGTATGCAGCGATGGTTTCTTTCGAAACAAAATTGAGAGAACTCTCAATAGATAACTTAATATCCTCCATACTTATCTGATTTTTTCTGTTAAAACTTTAATTTCAATATTGGGTGCGATACGCTCGTACAAGATGTTGTAACAAGCATCCAGTATCGGCATGTCAACCTTATAGGCGTCATTGATTTCTTTGATACACTTGGTACCATAATACCCCTCGGCAATCATCTCCATTTCGAGTTGTGAGGCATGTACCGAATACCCTTTTCCGATCATTGCGCCAAACGTCCGATTGCGGCTGAATTTTGAATAGGCAGTAACCAGCAAGTCTCCAAGATAAGCAGAATCCTGAATATTGCGCGAAGCTTCGGGCGAAACCGTATCAACAAACCGACTCATCTCACGAATGCTGTTCGACACCAAAATCGCCTGGAAGTTATCGCCGTATTTCAATCCATGGCAAATACCCGACGCAATGGCATAAACATTTTTGAGTACCGATGCGTATTCAATACCACGGATATCTTCGGTCGTATAGGTTTTCAGAAAACTGTTGGCGATTCGCGCAGCAAATTTGTCGGCGAAATCGAGATTGCGGCTGCCTACGGTCAAATACGACAAGCGTTCGAGCGCCACCTCCTCAGCATGACAGGGACCAGCGATCACCGCTATATTTTCGGGCTTCACATTGTAATACTTGATAAAGTAGTCCGAAACAATCATGTTCTCGTCGGGGACAATGCCCTTGATGGCAGACACAATATACTTACCGGTCAGCGAACGGGTCAGTTTTTGCAAATGACTTTTGAGAAACGGCGAAGGTGTGGCAAAAATCAGCAAATCCGAACTTTTGACTGCCAAATTTATATTGCTGTAAAATTTGATTTTCTTGACATCAAACTTCACGCTACTCAAATACGAGGGATTTGACCCTGACGCCTTGAATGCCTCGATTTGTTCGGGACGGCGCATGTACCAGTTAATGCGATAGCCACCGCTCATCACAATTTTGGCGATTGCAGTTGCCCAACTACCGCCACCGATGATACAGATACGCCATGCGTCTTCTTTATGCTTCGTTGTCATTTTCTGCTTCGTTGTTGTTTTTAGAGGTCACTTCAGGACGCATTTGCGGGAAGAACAAAACTTCTTGAATCGTCGTCTGACCAGTCATCAGCATTACCAAACGGTCCATACCGATACCCATACCCGATGTAGGCGGCATACCATATTCGAGCGCACGAACAAAGTCCATATCAATAAACATAGCTTCGTCATCCCCTTTTTCGCTCAAGCGCAACTGTTCTTGGAAACGCTCCAATTGGTCGATCGGGTCATTCAACTCCGAATAGGCATTGCACAATTCCTTACCATTGACCATCAACTCGAAACGTTCAGTCAGGTTCGAGTCGTCGCGGTGACGTTTGCAAAGCGGAGACATCTCGATGGGATAATCCGTAATAAAGGTCGGCTGGATATAGTTGCCTTCGCATTTTTCGCCAAAAATCTCATCGATCAGCTTGCCCTTACCCATCGTATCATCGACCTCGATGTGCAATTGTTTGCAAACATTACGCAATGCATCCTCGTCCATTCCTGTAATATCGATACCCGTAAAGTCCTTGATGGCCTCGGTCATCGTCTTGCGTGCAAACGGAGCTTTGAAACTGATGGTGTTTTCGCCAACCTTGACCTCGGTCGTTCCGTTGACATCCAAACAGATTTTCTCCAGCATTTGCTCGGTAAACTCCATCATCCAACGATAATCCTTGTACGAAACATAGATTTCCATACAAGTGAATTCGGGGTTGTGGGTTTTGTCCATACCCTCGTTGCGGAAGTTTTTCGAAAACTCATAGACACCTTCAAAACCACCCACAATCAAACGTTTGAGGTACAATTCGTCGGCAATACGCAGATAGAGGGGAATGTCAAGCGCATTGTGATGCGTTATAAACGGACGGGCAGAGGCGCCTCCAGGAATCGATTGCAGAATCGGGGTTTCAACCTCCATGTAACCACGGCTGTTGAAGAATTCGCGCATGGAAGTATAGACCTTGGTACGCTTGATAAAAATATCTTTAACCCCTTCGTTTACCACCAAATCGACGTAACGTTGGCGGAAGCGCAATTCAGGATCGTCAAAGGAATCATACGCGACACCATCCTTATACTTGACGATCGGCAACGGACGCAAGGATTTGGACAACACGGTCAATTCCGATACATGAATCGAAATCTCGCCCATCTGGGTACGGAACACATACCCTTTGACACCGATAAAGTCGCCGATATCAAGCAGTTTCTTGAATACGACGTTGTACAAGTCTTTATTTTCATCGGGACAAATCTCGTCGCGCGACACATATAATTGGATACGACCTTTCGAGTCTTGCAACTCAACAAACGAGGCTTTGCCCATAATCCGTCGGCTCATCATACGGCCGGCCATCACTACTTCGCGACGCGGTGCGTCATCGACAAAAGATGCTTTGACTTCGGTTGAAAACGCGTCGGTCGGGAACAATGCCGCAGGATAGGGATTGATTCCCATTTCGCGCAGTTGCGCCAGACTTTGGCGACGAAACCGTTCTTGTTCGTTTAGTTCTTGATTCATATCTGATTATCTTCCAAATTCCATTAAATACGCCTTGATAAAAGCTTCGATATCTCCGTCCATCACGCCTTGCACGTCCGAAGTCTGGTAATTGGTACGATGGTCTTTGACACGACGGTCATCAAATACATAACTGCGAATCTGCGAGCCCCATTCGATTTTCTTTTTACCAGCCTCAACTTTCGCTTGTTCGGCCATGCGGTGCTTCACCTCACGGTCATACAATTGCGAACGCAGCAAGCGCAAGGCATTCTCTCGGTTTTTAGGTTGGTCGCGGGTTTCGGTGTTCTCGATGATAATTTCCTCTTCCTCACCGGTATAGGGGTCTTTGTACTGATAACGCAGACGCACGCCCGACTCCACCTTGTTCACGTTCTGGCCGCCGGCACCACCGCTTCGGAATGTCTCCCAGCTCAATGCGGCAGGATCGACCTTCACTTCAATCGTATCATCGACCAAAGGCACGACGAATACCGAAGCAAACGAAGTCATTCGCTTGCCTTGCGCGTTGTACGGCGAAACACGCACCAAACGGTGCACACCATTCTCGCTTTTCATGTATCCGTAAGCCATATCGCCTTCTATCTGTATGGTAGCGGTTTTGATACCCGCCTCATCACCCTCCTGATAGTTGCTCATGGTCCATTTGTATCCGACACGTTCGCAATAGCGCGTGTACATACGCAACAACATTGACGCCCAGTCTTGACTTTCTGTTCCGCCCGCACCCGACACGATTTTGAGCACGGCTCCCAGATTGTCTTCTTCCGACGACAACATATTCTTCATCTCCAAAGACTCAATCAAGTCAATGGCATGGGCGTATGCGGCATCCACTTCTTCTTCGGAAACCACGCCTTCTTTACAAAAATCAAATGCTAATTGCAACTCATCGGTTGCTTGTTTTACAGTTTGGTATCCTTCCACCCATTTTTTCAGGTCTTTCACCTTTTTCATTTGGATTTCGGCCGCCTTGGCGTCATCCCAGAACCCGGGTGCTTGCGTATGCAACTCTTCTTCCTCGATTTGAATTAACTTCGCATCGACGTCAAAGATACCTCCTAAGCGCTAACTCGCGCTCTTGCGTCTCTTTAAGTTGTTCTATGGTAATCATATCAATATTGGTATGTTTGCCAAAACAGGTCAAACAATTCGGCTGCAAAGATACAAAAATCTCATATAAAAATATCCTTACCGTCAAAAATAATATCAACACAAAAAAAGGAGTGGTCTGCCACTCCTTTTCTATGCTTGTCTTACGGTTTGTAATGCGACTCTTGCAACAACTGCTGCGCGTCTGAATAGAAGACAATTTCGGGCAGCCGCAAATCCTTGTTCCTATTCACAAAACTTTCGACAATGCGCAACCCGATGTAATACCCGATGCGCCCGGGCGACTCCTCGACCAAACCGGGAGTAAATGGTCCGGGGTGCATATAATGGGCCAACACCATGCGGTCGTCCGAGAACAATTCGTTACGTTCTGCTACAAAGCCCCACACATGAGCTTCATGACGTTTGCACCATGCATATTCTTCGGACGTATAACCCAGAATCTCATACTCGTTTCTTTCGGGGAAACAAACTTTAAGCAAATACATCAACTTACCGTAAAACACCATGTTTTCGAGCAAGTTTCCGTTGGGTTCGGCAAACCCGAACGACGACATATCGCTCAACAACCAACCAGTCATCATGTCAACCGGCAGACGTTCGGGAGTCATATCCGGCAATTCATACTGATAGGCAATATACTGATAATCAGGATAGTCCGAACCAAGATAATTATCCACACTGGCCGACAGCAAACTATCATCCGTTACGATGCACTGGTTGTATCCCGAAAAATGGAACTGCAGACGCGGAACCTGCCCTTGCGGAAAATAATGTTTGTAATAGCGCATGGCTGTTGTCAATTCTGCCGCAATCGTTTCCGATTTCTCGTCGGTATAGACTTTACGAATATCCGCAACGAGGCTTTGCACAGACGTATCCGCCAACATTTCGGGCAAACGGTCGCAATTCTTCAGCCCCATCACCTGCCACAAATACAAATCAAGGAAACGTCCATACTTGGCACGCAGAGCCGTTGTATCCATCTCAAACAAATCCAAGTCGAAACGGTCAATTTGCAAAGCAGGAACCTCTGAATCCGACAAATCCGTATAGAAACGCGTATGATTGCTATTGCAGGCGCACATCAACAATGCCACAACACCAATCACACCATAAACCCATGTATTTTTCATTTTTTCAATTTTAAAATCCAGGCATCAGAGAACTGAGCTCGTACACGCATCAGATAGCCGCGGATAGCCGGTTCGTCGTTCGAAGCGTAATCGAGCACCACACGGTTCATTCCCTTGTCGCTTAGCGCAATTTTCGACCCAACACCTTTGGAAGCCAATTCGCCACACATTTTCTTGGCGTTATCGGCATTTGCGAAACTTCCCACCACAATGTAGAAGGTATAATCAGCCTGACGTCCGTCAACGGTATAGGTATCCGTTGTTTCGGTCACGCGCACGGGCGCCGCCTCGGGTTCGGATACCACCTGCGTGGTATCTGGCTTCGCTACCGGTGCCGGGTCATTCAAATGCGACATCTGCTCCTGCACCGGCGATCCCTCGGCCGGTTGGTACATGGCAGGATAATATTTCTGAGAGCAAGCCGGCAACACTACAAGCGCGACGGCTACAAACAACACCATTTTTTTCATAACGCAAAAATACACATTATTTTCAATTCGGACAGGCTTCTGTCGCAAAAAATCCTTACCTTTGCACCAATGGCAACAACTTTAAAAACACCCACAACCGTCAACTCCGGACTATACAAGGAAAAGGGCAGCAAATTTCTGGCCTTCGCCCTGCCGTTCGACAACGTCGATGAGTTAAAAGCCATTCTCAACCAATATAAGAAAGAGCACCACAAGGCCAAGCACATCTGCTTTGCATACCGCATCGGCGCAAAAGGCGAAAATTTTCGCGCCAACGACAACGGGGAGCCTCCCGGTACTGCCGGCCGCCCTATTCTGCGACAAATTGAAGCCGCCAATCTCACGAACATCCTTGTAGTCGTTGTTCGCTACTTCGGTGGCACCCTGCTCGGCACCGGAGGATTATGCAACGCCTACAAGACAGCCGCAAACGAAGCCGTTACAGAGGCGGCCAAAACCGCTAAAGATTTGTAAAAGTAACAATCAGACGCATAGGCGACACTCGATTGGTGCCACTACGGAAGAACGCGCCTGACGGAGTGTATGCATGTCTGATAACACAGCCCGACCCCAACACATCGCTTGCTCCGGTAACCGGTACAAGGACAAATCGCCCAATCTGGCTAAAATCGGGTGCCGCCTTTTCGAGGACAGACTCAATGTATGACCCCATGTTGTTGAATGTGTAGGTTTTGTCAGAGGAAGAATATATTCCCAACACATTGGGATACGCCGAAGGATAGGAACTTTGATGGAAAAACGCATCCAGATTCTCTTCTTCGATAAGCATCAGTTGCTGGGGCACTTCGTAATCACCGTCATACCCCAGATCAGCCACCTCAACGACCAACGAGGCATGGTTAATGTTCAAATCACCGCCCGTCCGATCAAAATGGTCAAGACAAACACGCTGGTAGATACGATCGAACGGAAATTCTATCATCGGGAAATATCCTGCGGGCGACGAAATCAGCACGACACTGTCGGCATAAACAGTCTGCAACATTTCGGGGGTGACGCCGGCAGTTTCGTCGTGCCCGACATGCACCACTTGCGTTGCCTCGCGGTTGGCGGCATACAAACGAACCCCCTGCACCACTTTTTCATCGCCTTCGTAAGTGTAGTTGTAATGATAATCCAACTCAAGATTGACCGAATCGACTGCTATCACACACCGTCCACCATACTGGTTTGTCACGTACACACCCGGAAACAAATCCAAAAAGCCTTGCTGGCTTTGCTGCGCCTGCGTGCTATTGAACAACTCTTGCATCAACGACTCCGGCATCGGAACCCGTATCACATTACAGCCGTATTTGGCAGCATCACTGCTCGAGACAGTCCTGTCATACGGCGTATAGGCTTTGCGCCCCAAAACGACCGACTTGTCGCAATAGTCGGTTGGATCAATATTAGAGTAATAGTCTCCGTTATACACGAGAGGCGATGTCAACTGATAGACCGTCAATTCTTGAACAGCGGTCGAATCCCCAAAGAAATTTTTATAATACAGCACTAAAGTCAGAGAGTCGGCGACCGCCCCGTCGGGGAATGCCGAGTTCACATAACGCATTTCCGCCAGAAAATCGACTTGCAGAGAACCAAATATCGGATCGTCATGCAATCCGAGCACCAACTTGTCGGTCACCGAAAAAACACTGTCAACAGACACACTCGACACTGTCACATGAAACGAATCACACACCACCGACATGTCATCAGACGAAGGTTTCACCTGAATTCCCAAATCGGTTTCAGAATCACACGCAACAAGCGCGAAAACAATAAAAAGAATCGCTAATACAGTCTGGAAGAAGTGTTTCATTTACCTAAAACCTGGTTGTAAAATTCAAGGTACGAAGGTACATAATTTTCGGGAGACTGATAAGGCAAAAACAATTTTTTTGAATTTTTAGTATAATCCAATATTTCAGCATCCATACTGGGACTACCCTGAATCACACCGTCAGCAAAACGGACAGCCAGCTTGTTGAGATTGGCGAAACTGCCGCCTGCGGCCACATCCTGCACATCTTCGTCAAGCACACCGGGCATTTTCACTTTGTCTGCCAAGTGTGGCAGGAAGGGTGTCTGATAGGGATTGTCATACACCGAATACACCACTTTGGAATCGGCAAAGAAAGGGTCATCGGCGAACGCCTTCTTGACAAAAAGCGGAGCAATCGCCGACATCCAGCCGTGACAATGCACAATATCCGGAGTCCAACGCAGTTTCTTGACCGTTTCCAACACACCGCGCGCAAAAAAGATTGCACGGTCATCATTGTCGGCAAACTCATTGCCAGCCTCATCGGTCACCACAAACTTGCGTTTGAAATAATCCTCATTGTCAATAAAATACACCTGCATACGCGCCGATTGTATCGACGCCACTTTAATGATGAGCTGATGGTCAGAATCGTCAATAATCAAGTTCATACCAGAGAGCCGTATCACTTCGTGCAACTGATTGCGACGTTCGTTCACGCAACCATATTTCGGCATGAAGGTACGGATTTCCTGACCTGTCTCCTGAATGGCCTGCGGCAACTCCCTGCACATCGTGGCAATTTCAGATGCGGGCAGATATGGAAAAATCTCTTGTGCTATGTATAAAACTCTCACAGACCTAACGGGGTTAACGATTCCTTTTGCAAAGATATAAAAAAAAATCGGGAATTTTGCAAGAATCAGGTAAAAAACTTTAACACAACTATTTGCAAAAACCCTTACAAACCCTTTGTCCGGCAGTTTCCCAAAAAGAAATAATTCAGATTGTTTTCAACATATTGCCCACGATATTTTTTTTTGAATTTAATTTTTGCCTACCTTTGCGGTCTAAATGTCGGCTCACAAAAATAACAAGTGAGAGTAAAATAGACAGGAGGACTGTAAGATGCAAGTAATCAACACTATTGCAGCACTGCAAACAGCACTGCAATCCGCCAAGCCGGCGGTAGTAGGACTTGTCCCCACCATGGGTGCCTTGCACGAGGGACATTTGTCTTTAATAAAAAAATGCACCTCAATGTGCGACATTTGCGTAGCGAGCGTGTTTGTAAATCCAACCCAATTTAACGACAAAGGCGACTTGGAACGCTATCCGCGCACACCCGAAGCCGACTGCAAGTTACTCGAAGAGGCTGGTTGCAACATCGTATTCATGCCATCGGTCGAAGAAATGTATCCCGAGCCCGACACCCGCACCTTTGAACTGGGTCCGGTCAGCGAGGTAATGGAAGGAAAATACCGCCCCGGCCATTTCAATGGCGTGGCGCAGATTGTCAGCAAGTTGTTTTATGCCGTTCAACCCGACAAGGCGTTTTTCGGCGAAAAAGACTTTCAGCAGATTGCCGTTATACGTTCTATGGTAAAATTGCTGAATATCAATGTAGAAATCATCGCTTGTCCCATCATTCGAGAGAAAAGCGGACTGGCCAAGAGCAGCCGCAACACATTATTGACGGACGAGCAACGCAAAAAAGCCGCCAAAATATCGAAAGTCTTGTCGAAAAGTTGTACATTTGCCAAGTCGCATTCGGTAAAGAGAACGATAGATTGGGTGGCAGCACAACTCGACGAGGAGCCTTTCAAACTCGATTATTACGAAATCGTCGACGGCATTACGCTGCAACCCGTTTCGAAATGGAGCCAAAGCGACTCAATAGTAGGCTGCATCGCCATCTACTGCGGACAAATCAGATTGATTGACAACATACGCTATAAATAATGGTTATCGAAATTCTAAAATCGAAGATTCATCGCGCACACGTCACCGACGCCAACCTGAATTACATCGGTAGCATTACCATCGACGAAGATTTGATGGATGCGGCAGGTTTGATCGAATTCGAAAAAGTGCAAGTGGTGAACAACAATAACGGAGAACGGTTCGAGACTTATGTAATCAAAGGCGAACGCGGCAGCGGAGTCATCTGCACCAACGGTGCAGCAGCGCGCAAAGTACAAGTCGGCGACATCGTGATTATCACCGCATTCGCCCACATGGAACTGGAAGAAGCCAAACGCTTCAAGCCCATGATTGTCCACCCGAATCCAAACAACAACTTATTAAAATAACGACAAAGCGCCTCACTCGCGGGCGCTTTTGTTTTCGACGGCTATGGCTAAGACTAAAACGGTTTTTATTTGTAACAATTGCGGATACGAAGCATCGAAATGGTTCGGAAAATGCAATGCATGCGGCACTTGGAACAGTTGTGTCGAAGAAACCGTCGTCAAAAGCCCCGCCTCAGCATCGAGCAACACACTTGTCGGCGGTACGCAAGCCCAACCGCTAAAATTATCCGAAATCAACATTGACGCCGAAAAGCGCATTGACCTGCACTGTACGGAACTGAACCGTGTTTTGGGCGGAGGTTTGGTTCCCGGATCAATCGTACTGTTGGGCGGAGAACCCGGAATCGGCAAATCCACCTTGATTCTACAATCGGCGCTCGAACTCAACGACCGCAAGGTGCTATACGTTTCGGGCGAAGAAAGCGGTTCGCAGATCAAAATGCGCGCCCAACGCATCCGCCCCAATGGCAGCGACTGCTACATCTTAAGCGAAACCTCGCTCGAACGCATTTTTGAACAGGCAAACATACTCAAACCCGAAATTCTGATCATCGATTCGATTCAGACCATTGCCACCGACATGGTTGAATCGTCGCCCGGAAGCATTTCGCAAGTACGCGAATGCGCTGCCGCCCTGCTCAAATACGCCAAACAATCGGGCACACCCGTTATCTTGGTCGGACATATCACCAAAGACGGTTCAATCGCCGGCCCGAAGATTCTCGAGCACATTGTAGACACCGTATTGCAATTCGAAGGCGACCAACATCACCTATACCGCATTCTGCGCGCCATCAAGAACCGTTTTGGCAACACCTCCGAACTCGGTATTTTTGAGATGACCCAAACAGGTTTGCGCGAAGTAAGCAATCCTTCGGAATTATTGCTCAACGAGCAACTCGACGGCATGTGTGGCGTCAGCATCGCAGCGGCTGTCGAAGGCATCCGTCCCCTGCTTATCGAGGTTCAAGCCCTGACTGGCAGTGCGGTTTACGGCACGCCCCAACGTTCTTCAACAGGCTACGACAGCCGCCGAATGAACATGCTACTGGCAGTACTCGAAAAGAAAGCAGGATTCAAAATAGGACAGAAAGACGTGTTTCTGAATATTGCCGGAGGCTTGCGTATCAGCGACACCGCCACCGACCTTGCCGTCATCACCGCCATACTGTCATCAAGTTTAGACATTCCCATTCCCTCAAACATTTGTCTGGCGGGTGAAATCGGTTTGTCGGGCGAAATACGGCCTGTCAGCCGTATAGAGCGACGCATCAGCGAGGCCGAAAAACTCGGATTCAGGCAAATCATCGTACCCGCCCAAAACCTCAAAGGTGTCGGCTTGCACAAGGCAAAAATAGAAATAAAGGCCGCTTCGCGGGTGGAAGAGGCCTTTAAACACATCTTCGGCAAATAAAATTATTTGAGCAGCTGCGCCAACTTTTCATCCAACGCGGCACCGCGCAACCCCACCGCAACGATTTTTCCATTCCGATCAACCAACACAGAATTGGGAATACTCTTAACACGCCATGCAGCCGCATTTGGACAACCCCATCCCTTGAAAGTACAACCATGATTGCTCCAAACCAAGCCATCGGCAGCAATGGCTTCCAACCAACGAGCCTTGTCGGTATCGAGCGAAACGCTGAATACTTCAAAACCCTTATCGTGATATTTCTTATAGGCAGCCACCACATTGGGATTCTCGCGTCGGCACGGACCACACCACGAAGCCCAGAAATCCACCAGCACCACTTTACCCTTCAATGCTGCCAAACTTATATTATTGCCGTTGCGGTCAGGAATCACGATATTCGGTGCCTCTTTGCCAACTGCAATGGGATTGTTGTACAAATTATAGACTTCTTTTACAATGACATGATCACCATGCGTAGGCGATAATTTGGCATAAATGGAGCGAAACAATGCCGAGTATTTGCTTGGATCGCTTCCCAATTCGGAATAGGCAAGGAACGCCGCCGACAACTTGTCGGTATTGGCCGACAACAGTTTGACAAAGTTCTGCTCGTACTGCGACATTAGCGCGTTGTATTGGTTTGTCAACTGCTGGCGACGGGTAGGGTCACCAGTTGACGCCATTTGAGATTGGATGGCATTCAAACTGGCTCCGGCTCGACTTTTAAGTACCTGTGCTTGATAAAGCAGATTGATCTCGGGCGAGTTGGCCACCGACTCGATATAAATTCCCTGCGCACTACCCCCCAGCACCAAATCGACGGTGTCGCCAGGAGCCAACACAACCAATTGCTCATGCTTGCCAGCATTGCTTTGCAGCACCATCGAAAAGATGCCTTTCTTGGGCAACTTGACTTGATAAGCGAATTTGCGGTCGGGCTTAACCGGGAGTGTTGTCAGAAAATCCCAACTTCCCGAAGGATTCAGAAAATAAACCGACATGGTCGAAAAATCGGCCTTTCCGGATATAGAACCACGCACCAAGGCTTCATCGGCCGCGAATAAACTAACTGCCAACAAAGGCAGCAACAATGTCAAAAGTGCTTTTTTCATTCTTCGTATTCAAATAATAAAACCATCAACGCAACAACAACGAAGCGTCGCCATAACTCAAAAACCGATAATCGTGCTCAAGCGCATACTTGTATATCGACCGCCACGAATCACCGACGTATGCCGCCAACAGCAAAAGCAAGGTACTCTTCGGCTGATGGAAATTGGTGACCATTCCGTTGATAATCCGAAACAAATACCCCGGCGCAATCAATATCTGCGTACGAGCGTGCAATGTGTCCTGTCCGTTACGGTCGAGCCATCCGACCAGTGCGTCCAATGCCTGTTCTGGAGTATATTCAGGAGTCGACTCGTAGGCTTCCCATTGCGTCACATACATCGGCTCATTTCCTTGCAAAACCCGGCATCCCAGCCAATACAGGCTCTCCAGCGTACGCACCGATGTCGTACCTACCGCAACGATGTGTCCGAAACTGCGGCGCAATCCAACCAACGTGTCGCGTTTGACTTCGATGACCTCGGTGTGCATCTCGTGCCCGCCGATATCGTCGCTCTTGACGGGTTGGAATGTACCGGCACCCACGTGCAGTGTCAAATATGACTGACGAATACCGCTTTCGTTTAATTGCGATAACAATTCATCGGTAAAATGCAGTCCGGCAGTAGGTGCCGCCACCGAGCCTTTGATTTTCGAATATACGGTTTGGTAGTTTTCCTTGTCACTCTCTTCGGTCTCGCGATGCAAATACGGCGGTATCGGCAATTGACCGAAAGCCGTAAGGATATCCGCAAAGCACAGTGACGGTTCGGACCATGAAAATTTGATTTCGTGTGTCAGTCCGTAACTCGACAAACGTTCGGCGCGCAACACCACATTTTGCGTACCTACGGTACAGGTGCACTCCACCGCCCCCTCTTTCCATTTTTTGAGGTTGCCTACCATACACTTCCACACGCAAACTGCTGTTTGTTGAAAGTTCAACTGATAATCGGCCGGGCGCAACGGTTCGAGACAAAATATCTCGATCTGTCCACCGGTTTTTTTATAGAACTGCAACCGCGCTTGTATCACTCGGGTATTGTTGAACACCAACAAACTGTCTTTGGGCAAGTATTGTCCGAGTTCGTCAAAACGCGCCGTTTCAACAGGTCGGCCGCCACGATAGACCAACAGTTTGCAAGCACTACGGTCTGCCAACGGATATTTGGCAATGCGTTCGTCGGGCAACGGATAGTCGTAATCGGCGATTTGTATGCTTCGGATAGCTTCGGTACAATTCATAGGCAAGAACACAATAATGTGCAAATGTACCAAAAAATGATAAGGATTGAAAGAAGTTGGTCAGGATATTTGCAGGATAGCCAAAAAGAAAAAGGTTTGCACGCCTGCAAACCTTTCCCTCACTAATTCACTAAAAAACGAAGAAAAATAAATCTTTGCTGGTACAAGAATCCCTCCTTGTACCGACAACAAAAGTACGAAGTTTTATTCTCCGCACAAAAATTTTTGTTTTGCAAATCTGTTTATTGGTAATTCTGCAAAATCAAAGCGCGTTTTCCTTGCGATATTGGGTACAAGACTTACCCATCTGTATTTGAAAAGAACGGGCGAACACCGCTTGAGAGGAAAAGCCGACTTCGAACGCAACTTCCTTGATTTGACGGTCGGGATTCTCTCCAATCATGCGCACCGCCTCATCGATACGGTAGCGTTGCACCAGGTTGCGGAAGTAGATGCCGTACGCACGGTTAAACAGTTCATTGGTCTCCAAGCGGCCAATACCCAATTTCTTCTGTACATCCGCCACCCTGAAGTTGGGAGACTTATATGGTTTCGTCACGTGCATCCATTCTTCGAAGAGGTTCTTATAAGCTTCTACTTGCTGCGCAGTCAGCAATTGCACCCCCGGCACAGGCTGATCCATTTCTTCGGCCATCACAATACGGTCCTCCTTAAGAACCACCCATTTGGAATACCGGATAGACCACTGCAACGGAAGATACTGTTCCAAATCGTAGGTGTCGGAAAACAAGGCCCTACAGAAGGACGCTACGCCCCATGCGCCAATCAGAAAACAGTGCAAAAGGGCAAAAACGTAAAGTTGGGTAAGGGTAAACAAAATGAAACACGACACCAGCATGATGGACGGGTAGATGAAGAAATGCAACCAGCGGATGTCATACACTTCGGTATTGGAATAGGACTCATCCAGCATTTTGTTGTAAATCGGCAAAAAGGAATGCACCATAAACCAGACATACACGATTTCAATCAGCATGTATCCGGTAAAGAGCAGGTAAAAAACCTCCTGACAGCCCACGCCTTCGGCAAACATATCGTGTTCCATGGGATCGAGCAGCGAGCAGTCGGTCACGGAAAGATGAATCAGATAGGACAGCAAAAGCAGCAACGGAATTCCGCAATGCCCAATGTAGTTGCGGATACCAAACGAACGGGGATTGATAAGCAAAAGCGGATACAGGAGCGAAATCATGGTACCCATACTGCATCCGACGACAAGCAGCATCTTATAACGGACAAAGCCGCTGTCAATCAAATCGGTCTGGGCAAAATAGTTGGGGGTAAACAACACCATCGCCCACACCAAAAGGGTCAGCCCGAGAACGCGCTTGCTACGGCTGCCCTCATTGCGCATCACAATCAAAACGGCAGCAAACAAGAATACCGCAGAAATGGCTACGCAAAGGGTATAAAGCCAGAAAAGTTTCCCGTAGAGTTCCATAGAAATATTAATGAGGTCTTGGCAAAATTAGGGATATTTTTGATAAAAACAAAATAATTTAATCAATTTGTCAAAATCAATTTTATCAAACCCCTCTGACTTTATTGCCAAACCGGAAGTTATTGCGTGTCAGAAAGCGTCTGCTCCACCCCATGCAGCTGCTGTTTGCAAAACGACAACAAGCCGTTGGCCCGGTCGATTTGGCCCTTCAACTGCTCCAATGGCATCGAACCCGATT
>JAGACJ010000076.1 GCA_017614195.1 Paludibacteraceae bacterium | reverse complement strand
AGATGCGGTAACCATGATTACCATTCATAAATCAAAAGGATTGGATTTCGGTTTTGTGTTTATGCCTTATTGCTCTTGGAATTTGGAAAACCACAATCAGTCCAAATATCTGAAATGCACTACCGATAAGTTTGAGTTTTTGAAATCGGGGTTACCTATTCCAATCACGAAAAACGCCCGGATGCTGCAGTCTTATTTCAGCGAAGTTTACAAAGAAGATGTGTATAAAACGTATGTTGATAATCTGAATCTGCTTTATGTGGCATTTACGCGCTCAAAGTATGGGTTGTATCTCTATAGTGGAGGAGACGATAAGGTGAAGGTAAAAACTCTTTTGGAGAGAGCTTTGCATGGCAAACTCAATGACGATGGTTTTTATGAAACCGGTGAGGTTCCGACACCGCCTGACAAAAAAGAATCCGTGTCAGGGATGGTTACTGCGACCTATCCGGTTGTGATACGCGATTTGCAATTGCGTTTGCACGATGCCGACGACGAGTCGGTCCGTTCATGGGGTACCAAATTACATGCGGTTTTGTCGCACATTGGCCAACTTGGCGATTTGGATATGGCGCTTGATATTGAAGTCCGGGAAGGACGGCTTGCTGCGGATCAGCGCAGCAAGGCCCATGATGAGTTGTCGGCAATGTTTGCTTTGGATGATGTGAAGCCTTGGTTCGACGGATCGATGGAATCGAAAACCGAGGCGGCTATTTTGTCAGAAAACGGAACGTACCGTCCAGACCGTGTCTTGGTGAAAGGTCAAAGTGCCAAAGTGATTGACTATAAGTTTGGTGCGGAGAAATCCTCGTACGACAACCAAGTGCGGCGGTACATGAATTTGTTGAAGGCAATGGGCTACACCGATGTGCAAGGTGCTATTTACTATCACCAGCAGCAGCGGGTGGTATCGGTTTCGCCTTCGGCTTAGGCAGTTTGCCAAGCCGTTTCGCTTTTTCCCAAGCGGCTTTTTTCTTTTCGTATTCGGCGTATTGCCTTTCCAAATAGTTGTCGGCCATATCGTGTTTGAAATTAGTGTTGCAAAGGTAGTAAAAAAAGTATTACCTTTGCAAACCTTTATTTAGTTGCATTGCTTATGGCAAGTTTCGCATCTCATATTCATTTCAGATGGCTGTATCACTATGTACGCTGTCTGCACAATTGGTTTTATTACCGCCATTGGTATTTTCTAAATCGCAAAAATGTGCCAGAAGACAAAACTCCGGTATTGGTGGTGGGCAATCATCAAAATGCCTTAGGCGATCCGCTGGCACTTGAATTCGGCTTTTCGGACCGGCGCTTGTCTATCTTTGCGCGCGCCGATATTTTCAATAATAAATTTTTGAACTTCTTTTTCCGCGCCATTTATGTGTTGCCGTCGTATCGGATGCGTACAGATGGTCAAGACGCGGTACAAAAGAATTTCGGAGTGTTCAATGAGGCGGCCCAACGATTGATTGACGGCTCTACACTGGCTATTTTCCCAGAAGGAACCAATCAGTCGGGACACTGGTTGGGCGAATTCTCGTTGGCTTATCTGCGATTGGCATTTGATGCCGCAGCCTTGTCGGACTGGCAAAAAGATGTGAAGATTTTGCCTGTAGGTATCCATTATGCCAGTTATTTCCGTTTTCATACCGACGCTTTGCTCAATTTTGGCCAGCCCATTTCATTGAAGCCTTATTACGAACTTTACCAAACAAAACCGCGTACCGTACAGCGTAAAGTGGATGAATTGGTAACAGCTCAATTGAAAACACTGATGCTGCATATCGAAAATGAGTCGGAGCGCGAAGCGATCGAGGTGATTCGTGAAGGTGTCGGACGAGGAGTGTTGGAGCGGCGCTATGGTGGTAAAATGAATTTGCCGGATGCGTTGGCTGCCGATAAGCAAATGGTTGCCATGCTTGAGCAAATGATTCAAGATGAGCCTGAATTGTGGGAGTCTGTCCGCGATGAGGCGTTGGATATTGAACGCGAAATAGCGTCGTATGGCGTCCGTCACTGGGTGTTCTATCGTTCGTGGGGGGTGTTTCGTATTGTGATGTCGGCGTTATTGCTCCTTGTGTCCGCTCCTGTTGCCTTAGTCGGTCTGTTGCTGACTGGGCCGATTATTATAGGCATACAGCCGCTGATTTCCAAATTCCGCAATATGGGCGGACCGTTCCCGCTGTTCCAAAGCGGTATTCAAATCATCGCCTTGCTGCTGTTGCCGTTAGTCTTTGCTGTCGTCGCTGTTGTCGCCGGGTGTTGTACGACCTGGTATTGGGGCTTGATGGTTTTTGTGCTGTGTTTTGTTTGTGGCATGGGCGCATGGCAGTGGAGTGTCGTATTCAAGAAATGTCATGCCGCTTGTCGTTATCGTCGTATGATGCGCGATGAAGAAGGTTTTGCCGTGGCAGAGCGCTGGCGCTTGCTGTATCATACCTTAAAACAACGGTTATGATGTGGATTTGGGCCGGATTGGTGTCGGCTGCACTTATCGGCTGTTACGACATTTGTAAGAAAATGGCCGTACGCAACAACGCTGTAATGCCAATTTTGTGGATTACGATGTTTATCTCGAGCGTTTTGCTCATCCCCATGTATGTGCTCAAGGTGCCCACGCTTGACGTCCGTACCCACATGCTTGTTTTTGTCAAGGCCTGTCTGGTCTTGTCGTCCGGAATATGTGCCTACACCGGTATCAAGCACGTGCCGTTGACTTTGGCTTCGCCTATCAACTCGACACGTCCGATGTGGGTGATATTGGGGGCGGTAATGATTTTCGGCGAGAGACTGACGTTGCAACAATGGCTTGCTGTTGGGCTGGTCGTCGTTTCCTTTATCGCTTTTTCGGTGTTGGGCGCTCGCGAAGGGTTTTCGCTGCGGACCAACAAGTATATCTGGCTTGTGATTTTAGGTATGTTATTTGGCGTTTGTAGCGGCTTGTACGACAAGTACCTGTTGTCGAATGTCGATCGCTTTGCTGTCCAATGCTACTATACCTTTGAACAAATGATGATGATGCTGGTCATCTTAGCTATCTATTGGTGGCCGCGTCGCAAGCAAGACGTGCCATTCCAATGGCGGTGGAGTATTTTGTTGATCTCTGTTTTCTGGGTGATGAGTGAGGCGGTGTATTTCTTTGCTTTGTCGCAACCCGATGCTCTTGTGTCGGTGTTGTCGGTCATTCGACGCTCTGGCGTTATTCTCCCATTCCTCTGGGGAGCGGTGGTGTTGCATGATCGCAATATCGGCCTCAAGGCCATCGCACTGTCGGGTGTCTTGGCGGGGGTTGTGT
>JAGACJ010000075.1 GCA_017614195.1 Paludibacteraceae bacterium | reverse complement strand
TTGCTGTTCTTTACCTCGAACAAGGGGTTGGGACTTACTTCGGTAGAAGATGCAGAAGGTGTAAAATCCTTTATCGAAGGCACTCCAGTCGATTTTAAAGCCATCATGGCCTCGTTTGCAGACCCCATCGTCATGCTGTTCCTCGGTGGATTTGTATTGGCTTCGGCCGCTTCAAAAGTAGGTTTGGACATCCGCTTGGCGAAAGCATTACTTACGCCCTTCGGTACAAATCCGAAGATTGTATTGCTCGGTCTGTTGCTGGTAATCGGCATGTTCTCGATGTTTATGAGCAACACGGCCACCGCAGCCATGATGATTGCCATCTTGATGCCGATTTTCAAAGAATTGCCTGCAGACGACAAAGGCCGCGTTGCCTTGGCTTTGGCCATTCCTATCGCTTGCAACATCGGTGGTATCGGCACCCCCATCGGCACACCTCCAAACGCCATTGCTATCGGTGCGCTTAACACCATTGGACTGGAGATCAGTTTCCCCGAATGGATGGCCCGCATGGTACCGTTTGCACTTATTATGCTGGCATTTTCTTGGATGTTGCTGTTGGTTATGTTCCCATTTAAAGCCAAATCATTGGTACTCAACATTAAAGACAGCGAAAAATCCACTTGGAAAAACTATGTGGTCTATGCCACTTACATCGTTACCATCGGTTTGTGGATGACCGAGCAATGGACCAAAATCAACTCGAATATTGTAGCGTTGCTGCCTTTCGCAGTCTTCACCGCCACCCGTATCTTTGACGAAAAAGACCTCGGAGAAATCAACTGGAGCGTTCTCTGGATGGTTGCCGGTGGTATCGCACTCGGCACTGCGCTCAACAAAACCGGATTGGCCAGTGTATTGGTCAACGCCATTCCGTTTGGCAGTTGGTCGCCGATTTTGGTACTCGTTATCGCCATGCTGATCGGTTACGGTCTGTCGAACTTTATCAGCAATTCTGCAGCTGCCAACCTGCTTATGCCGCTTTTGGCGACGGTCGGCTCTGCCATGAGCAACATTGCAATGGTTGGTGGAATCAAAGGACTGCTCGTCGGTTTGGCCGTGTCCACGTCGTTTGCCATGACCCTGCCTATCAGTACACCGCCTAATGCCATTGCCTGCTCGACCGGCATTATTAAAACCAAAGACATGGCCAAGATCGGTATCATCATCGGTATCGTCGGTTTGTGCTGCGCCTACGCATTAGTGACCTTGATTCCGTTCGAAGCATGAAAAAACTGATTGCACTCTCCGCATTGGTCGTAGTCAGCGTTGCCTCATTGGCCCAATCTACACCCGAAGCCGTTGCCGACACCGCTAAAAAACAGACTGCTGCCGCCGAACCGATGACAAAAAAGGAAAAGGTGGTTGCACACTTCAACGACCATTTCAAACTCTATGGTTTCGTACGCGACTACTTGTCGTTCGACACGCGCGAGAGCAAGGCAGGTACACTTGACGAGTTCTACTACCTGCCCAAAGACTATGATTGGAACGAAGACAAGTCATACGACAAAAACGAACAGATTTCGTTGCGTTATCTGGCCATTACCACGCGTTTGGGATTGGATGTCAAGAATTATCAGGTCGGCCGCACCCAGTTGGGTGCAAAGATTGAAGGCGACTTCTTCTGCCTGAACGGCACCACCGCTACCCTGCGCTTGCGTCACGCTTACGCCACCATGGCGTGGGATTCGCTGCCTATTGCCGGTGGCAAATATGCAAAAGTGCAATTGCTGATGGGACAAAACTGGCATCCTATCTCGACCGGCTCGCCCGATGACATCAGTTTCAACTACGGCGCTCCGTTCAACGCCTACAACCGTTCGCCGCAAATTACGCTCACCACCACCTTCGACAAACGGTTCAGTCTGGTAGCTTCGCTTATTTGGCAAATGCAATACCAATGCACTGGTCCAGAAGGTAATTCGGTCAACTACATGAAGTATGCATGTACCCCCGAAGCATTTATCGGCTTTGGTTTGCGCCAAAATGGCTGGGAGATGAATATTGGTGCCGATGTGGTCAGCATCAAACCCCGCCGCTACGGTTTCAATGCCGACAGTATCACGGTTCCTGTCAGCGACCGCATCACAACGATCAACCCCTGTATCTACGTTGGTTATGTACACGGCAACTTGGCAGTTCGCGCCAAATCCGTTCCTTATTCGTCGGGTGGCGAACACATCTACATGATGAGCGGATACGGGGTAACCAACAAGGACAATGCAGACGGTCACTATGACTACACGCCGCTACACTGTTCTTCGACCTGGTTGAGCATCCTCTACGGCAAAAAATGGCAGGGGGGCTTATTCCTTGGGTATATTGAAAATCTGGGTTCATCACAAGAAGTGCTTTCTGCCAAAGACGTTTATTTCAACAGCAACGGCTTTATCAATATGAATCGTATGTACCGCGTGGTTCCTTCGGTACGCTACAATATCGGTAAGTTTACCATCGCGCTGCAATACCACTATACGGCCGTGCAGTATGGCGATAAGGAAGAAGGTTTCGACACCAAGACAGCACGCTACCTCAGTGGCCTGCACTATGTGGGAGACCACCGCTGCGAAATGATGTTCAAGTTTGCATTCTAAACAAGAGTTTACACTCTCCTTTCATATAAACGGAGATGCCATTACGGCACCTCCGTTTTTTGTTGCTGTCAATAACTTATCGTCTGTTTTGACATTAGTTGTCAAAACGAAGTGATATCTTTGCTTGTCACTATTAACACCACCCAATATGAGAGAACTCAAATGCCCCCACTGCGGAAACGTATTTCAAGTGGACGAAGCTGACTATACGTCTATCGTAAATCAAGTACGGACAGCCGAATTCGAGGCCGAAGTGCAGAAAACGGTCAAAAATGAAAAGGATTTGGCGTTGGCCGACGCACGCATCAAAGTACAGCAGATGATTAGCGATCATCAACAGAAACTCGGGCAAAAAGACAGCGAGATACAACTGTTGAAAGCGCAACTTGAAAAAATCGCACTGCAAAAGCAACAGGAATTTACCACGGAGCTAAACAAAAAAGAGGCGGAAATCAACCAACTGAGGTCTGTAATTTCTGGCAAAGACAAAGACTTGCAAATGGCAATCCTGACCGAGCGTCAAAACGCCCAAGATTCTCTCAAGGAAAAGAAGAAAGAATTGGAAACGCTCAAAATCACCGCCGAATCCGACAAGCAGCGCCTGCAAGAGCAAGTCGACTATTACAAAGACCTAAAGACCAAAATGTCGACCAAAATGGTGGGTGAAACGCTTGAGCAGCATTGCAGCATCCAGTTTGAGCAATACATCCGGCCCATGATGCCCAACGCCTATTTTGACAAGGACAACGAGGCCGTTGACGGTACCAAAGGCGACTTTATTTTCCGCGACAGCGAAAACGGTGTCGAATACATCTCCATCATGTTTGAGATGAAAAACGAGATGGACACTACCTCCAACAAACACAAAAACGAGGATTTCTTAAAGAAACTGGACGAAGACCGCAAGAAAAAAGGATGCGAATTTGCCGTTTTGGTCAGTCTGCTCGAAGCCGACAACGAACTGTACAACACAGGCATTGTCAACAAATCGCACCTCTACCCCAAGATGTACGTAATCCGTCCGCAATTTTTCGTTCCGTTTATCAACCTACTGGTTCAGGCCTCGAAAAAGAGTCTTGAATACAAGCAAGAACTGATGGTGATGCGCGAAAAGGAAATAGACGTCACCAATTTCGAAAATGAATTGGCCGAATTCAAAGACAAATTCGGGAAAAACTACCGCATTGCCAGCGAAAAGTTCAGAAGTGCCATCGATGAGATTGACAAGACCATTTCGCACTTGCAAAAGGTAAAGGACGCGCTAACCGGTAGCGAGAACAATTTGCGTTTGGCCAGCAACAAGGCTGAGGAGCTCACCGTCAAGAAACTGACCCGTAACAACCCAACGATGAAGGCCAAATTCGACGAGGCCCGCAAAAACGCACAGGACCAAGATTTTACGGAATAAGCGATACCCTGCAAAAAATGCAGGGGAGAATATCCATTCGCCCCTGCATTTTTTTATATCAATCAGCTATTATTCGGCAACATCAACGATGGGTGAGGCCGAAACCTCCTTGTTGATTTTGCGAACCAGACCTTGAAGTACCGATCCGGGACCGCACTCTACAAATTCGGTAGCACCGTCGGCAATCATGTTTTGCACACATTGCGTCCATTTGACCGGCGAAGTCAACTGGGCAACCAAGTTCTTTTGAATCGTGGCAGGATCGGTTTCGCCTACTGTGCTGACGTTTTGATAAATCGGGCACTGCGGTTTCGAGAACTTGGCTGCCTCGATAGCAGCGGCCAGCTCTTCTTTGGCAGGCTGCATCAGAGGCGAGTGAAACGCACCGCCCACCGACAGTTTGATGGCACGGCGGGCACCGGCAGCCGTCATGGCTTCGCAAGCCTTGTCGATGGCCTCAAACGTACCCGAAATGACGAGTTGGCCCGGGCAGTTGTAGTTGGCGGGAACCACCACTCCATCAACGCCTGCGCAAACTTTCTCAACCGTCTCGTTATCCAGACCAATAATGGCAGCCATGGTCGAAGGTATTGCCTCGCAAGCCTTCTGCATAGCCATAGCACGCTTCGAAACCAATACCAGGCCTTCTTCAAAGCTCAATGCACCGGCAGCCACCAAGGCGCTGAATTCACCCAAAGAGTGACCAGCCACCATATCGGGATTGAATTTATCTTGATTCGTTTTGGCCAAAATTACAGAATGCAAAAATACGGCAGGTTGCGTTACTTTGGTTTGGCGCAAATCCTCGTCGGTACCGCTAAACATTACATCAGTAATACGGAATCCGAGGATTTCGTTAGCCTGTTCAAACAATTGTTTGGCAACAGCCGAACTATCATACATATCTTTGCCCATTCCTACGAACTGGGCTCCCTGACCAGGAAATACGAATGCTTTTTTCATACGTTTGTCATTTTGTATTTTTAAACTGACGCAAAGGTACTACTTTTTTTTGTGACAGCACCCCATACCCCGTCAAATTATACCAATATCACCCAAAATGGGACCTAAAGACCGAATCGTGGGGCAAACAGTTGACGACAAATATATTTTTTTATAATTTTGTAATCTAAAACGTGGTGTATGGCACTTATCAACGAAAATTACCTTAAACTGTCGGAATACTATTTCTTTGATGAGATTGAGCAAAAAATCAATGCGCACAAGGTCATCAAACCAAATGCTCAAGTAATCCGTCTAGGACTCGGTGACGTATCGCAACCGCTTACTGGCGAGGTTGTCAAAGCCATGCACGCAGCTGTTGACGAGTTGTCGAAACGCGAGACCTTCAGAGGGTACGGTCCAGAGACTGGTTACCGTTTCTTGATTAACAGCATCATCAAAAACGATTACAATTCGCGCGGAGTCAACCTCTCGACCGACGAAGTATTTATCAGCGACGGTTCCAAATCGGATGTGGGCAATATCGGCCATATCTTCGGGCGCGACAACATCATCGGCATTACCGACCCCGTATATCCGGTATACGAAAACGCAGCCGTCATGGGCGGACGCTCGGGATACATGCGCGACGACAATCTGTGGAGCAACATCGTGTACATTCCCTGCACCCCGGAAAACAACTATGTACCGCAACTCCCTGAAGAAAAAGTCGACATCATTTACCTATGCTACCCCAATAACCCAACAGGTATTGCACTGACCAAGGCAGATCTGAAAAAATGGGTGGATTATGCCATTGAGAACCACGCCATCATTATTTACGATGGTGCCTATTGCGCATACATTCAAGAGCCCGACATTCCACACTCTATTTACGAAATAAAGGGAGCTAAAAAGTGCGCCATTGAAATACGCAGTTTCTCAAAAACCGCGGGATTCACCGGATTGCGTTGTTCGTACACCGTAGTTCCGCACGAAATCGTAGGATTCACCCTATACGGCAACGCAGTTGAAGTGAACAAATTGTGGAACCGTCGGGCCACCACCTACTACAACGGAACCTCGTACATTGTACAACGCGGTGCCGAAGCCATATATTCAAAACAAGGCACGAAAGAAATCCGCGAAAACGTAGCCTACTACATGACCAATGCCAAAATTATCAGGGAAGAACTGGAAAAAGGCGGGTTCACGGTCTTCGGCGGTATCAACAGTCCGCACGTTTGGGTTAAGACTCCGTATAATATGCCGTCGTGGAGATTCTTCCAACAATTGCTGTACGACATAGACGTAGTCTGCACACCCGGTGCCGGCTTTGGACAAGGTGGCGAAGGATGGTTCCGGGTTACGGGATTCAATTCGCGCGAAAATACCATCGAGGCGATGAACCGTATTCGCAAATGGGTTTAAAGCAATATCCGGCCGCTCTGAAAGCACATCCAAACAACAACGGCCATCATGCCCCAACACACATACAAATCGGTGTTCGACAAGCGGTTGAATCTCCGTTTGCGCCCCTGACGGCTCGAAGGATACGAGCAAAATGTGGTGTGAGTTATACACCACTCGGCCAACAGGTAACATAACCAAGCAAACAGCATGCCCGCCAACGCCCCCGCTAACAAATCGCCCGGGTAATGCATTCCCAAACTAATACGCGAATAAGCGTTTAACGCAGCCCAGCCAAACACCAGCAGCGAAAACTGCCATCGACGAAAATAGAGCGCCGTAAACATGGCCAGACCAAAACAATTGGCGGCATGAGAAGATATAAATCCGTACAAATCAGCGTTTTTACCAATTACCGAATGTACCATACCCTCCAACTCCGGTGCATGAACAGGTCTGAAACGCTCAAATAAGGGCTTACACAAGCCAGAAGCGAACTGGTCGGCAAGTACAATGGTCAGAAGGATAAGCATGATATACCAAAACGACTCTTTTCGGGCCGATTTGACTATCAAATAAATAAGTAGCAAATAAAAGGGAATCCACACCCATTTGTCGGTAACGAGCAACATAAAGTTGTCCGACAAGTCGGAGTAATGACTATTGAGAGCAAGGAACAACGCCTTGTCAACACCATCGAGCCAGTCGACCAAACGATTCCAGACGTCTCCCATCAGTCTATATTTGAACAATGCTAACAGCCGGCAACCAACCAGTATTGCCGTTATCGATACTCACCTCCACCCACTCGCCGAGAGCATCCTTAATCACCACCTTGGTGCCTTCGTGCAACAAGAACAAGTCGGTTCCACTGCGGTCGGGCGAGCTTTTGAGCGTTACTGTGGGCTGACAGATAATGGCTTGTGTGGTATCAAGCGCAGCCGATTTTGCTTGAGCCGCCAAACAAAATGCAATCATCGTAAACACCAATGCCACGATGGCAATGGTAAAACCTACCTTTCGTACGATTAGTCGGCGCGAAAAGAAATACAGTCCCAACATCACTAACAGTAGGGCGAAACAAACCACACACGTCCAAGCCCAAGTGTCGGGACTAAACCAATTGCGGACAGCACGCCACCAACCAACAAAAAAGACTGGAGAAATCACATCTATGCGATCGACTGTCTGCCGGCGGACAAACTCCAAATTATGACGCACATCATCGTTGTCGGGCTCGAGACGCAAGGCACGTTCATAGTTCAAGACAGAAAGGCCTAACTGACCGGTGCGATAATAAGCATTGCCCAAATTGTAATACAAATCGGCTGACGCATAACCTGTGGCAACCAATTGTTCGTACGCATCAATCGCCTCGGCATACTTTTCTGTCGCATATAAGGCATTGGCCTCGTTGTATGTTGCCGCAAATAAATGACCTATAGCAAATATGGCCAAACACAAGACAATCAATCTTTTCATATCGGTCGTTTTAACGTGTTATCCAAATCAGTAATCAATTCGACCGCCCGATCATACAACCGATGCATCGATACCTCTTCGCCGGAATTGGGTGAGAAACGGGCGAATTCGCATTCGGATATGGCATCGAGTACGGCAGAACACTGCTGCTCGGTCGCTTGGTGCCGAATCATCTCTTGACGCACATTGTCTTTGGTCAACTCGGCCACCGGAATGGTCAGCTTATCACTCAAATAGCCCCACAAAGCACGCATGGTTTCTTCGTAGAAGTGTGTCGAATCGCCGGCTTTAAGGAATTTTTCAGCGTTTTTCAAACGCTTGCGAGCCAGTTTGTTGGCACGTTTGTTATTGCGCAACGCCACATTGGCGTTTTCTTTGGCTCGCTGACGCAACAATATCAGCAACAGTACAAAAGCAAGCAAAGGAATCAGCAATGCCAGCCAAAAGCCAACAGAACCGAAGAAGAATCGTTGGCCTTGCTTGGGTTGCTTGCCATTATGAATATAACGGATATCACTGCCCAAATGCTTCACATCTTCTTTGACAGCAACAGGTGTCTGCCCCACAACCGGCGTCTGATTGTCGGCAGCGGTACCCGACACATTCAGATGATAGGCTTCGGTTTTGAGTGTTTTGTATTGCTTGGTGTCCAAGTCGAAGTAACAGAATTCGGCAGAAGGTATTTCAAAATCACCGCCATAACGCGGTATGGCCAGATATTCGACCGTTTTGGTGCCACTGATACCCGAAACAGCCACGCGCGTATTGGCATTCGTTTTGGGGTCATAAACATCAAAGTCGTTCGGGAAAACAATTTCGGGTGTTTTAATCAATTTGAGGTTACCTGTACCAGTAATATTGACCTTCACATTGACCGGATCATTGACAGACACCTCCGTGCTATTGATTTCGGACGACATCTTAAACGAACCGACGGCTCCGCCAAACCCTGCGGGAGCTCCAGAAGGCAACGCCTTAATCTCAATCGACGCTGCGGGAATCACGACCGTTTTCTGTACATTCTGGTAAGTGTCGAAATATCCGCCAAAGAAACCAGGCTGGCGCGACTGGTTACGCACCTGCACCACCACATCCATCTTGCCTGATGGAATTTCGAGTGTTCCGGCATGTTGGGCAAACAACAAACTTTGTTTGAGCAACAAGGTCTTGTAGTTGGTACCATTATAGTTCTCAACCGTCCACGAACGGTTTTGGTCCAAATCAATGTCTTGGGTGTAAAAACCTTGATATTCTGGGAATTTTGCACTCGCAATATCGCGCACATCGGCACGGCAATACAATTTGTAGGTAACAAGAACGGCTTCTTGCTCGTATGCCCGTTGTTTCGACAAAATGGTACGGACAAACACCGATTCATTGCTCACTTCGCCCAACGATTGTTGGTTGGATGACTGAGATTGTCCTGCAACACCTTGATTAGCAGATGTATTGCTATCTGGAGGAAGTACCTTGATGGTAATTGGAGTTGTAGTATAATTCTGTCCGGAAACCGTAATCGATGCCGGACCAATCGTATAGGTTCCCGGTTTAGTGCCCACCAAAGCATAAGTGTAGGTAATTGTCATTGATTTCGACGCCTTGCCATTCACCACCGAAAAACTTGAGCTATGCGAAGTTGACGGGCCATACAAAACTTCAAAATCAGCTATTTCAGGTGACTGGAAATTCTTACCCTCCTTATTCACGATAAATGACAAGCGGAACTGCTGACCGGCCACCACAGAGGAAGGTGCCGACGCGATAAACTCAACATCGTCGGCCCACCCGATAGCACATGCCAACAGGCCAATTATCAAAACTAAAAATCTTTTCATCATATGTCGTTGAATTACATTCGACCTTTTCTCGCCACGCAAAAATTAGAGTAAACTTCATTTTGGCCTTTTGGCTTAACGAAAACGTCACCAATCTTTTTCCATACTGCGCTGTCCGCCACGCTGCTGCATTTTCTCTTTCACGTCTTTCTCATCCTCCATATAGGCATCCAAAATCTGCTGTGCATTTTCCTTTGAGATTTCAGACTCATCCTGCTGTTGCTGCCGCTCTTGCTGCTGTTGTTGT
>JAGACJ010000074.1 GCA_017614195.1 Paludibacteraceae bacterium | reverse complement strand
TCAAACGAGCAACCCAAAGTAGCCATAATACGTTCCGCAACATCGCGGCGGTCTTTATACAACTCGTAATTCAATGAAGAATGCCATGCCACATCATTGTGGAGCGCAGTTGCCGCGGCCATTTGCACGGCCCGGAACATGCCCGAGTCGATGTTGCTCTTCACCTTGAGCACCCATTGCACAAACTGCGCGTTGGAGGCCAGCATGGCCACGCGCCAACCAGGCATGTTGTGGCTCTTGCTCATGGAGTTGAACTCGATGCAGCAGTCCTTGGCTCCGGGCACCGACAGAATGCTCAGCGGCTTGCGGTTGAGGATGAAGCTGTAGGGGTTGTCGTGCACAATGACGATTTGGTGTTTTTTGGCAAAGGCCACCGCCTTCTCGAACAGCTCCATGCTGGCCGGAGCGCCGGTCGGCATATTGGGATAATTCATCCACATTAACTTGACTTTCGACAAGTCCGTTTTCTCCAACGACTCGAAGTCAGGTTGCCATTGTTGGTTTTCGAGCAAATCGTAGTGAACGACTTCGGCTCCAAGCAAACGGCTCAACGACGTATAGGTCGGGTAACCCGGATTGGGCACAAGCACTTGCTCTCCTGGGTTGACAAATGCCAAGGTCACATGCAGAATGCCTTCCTTCGATCCGATCAACGGTTGGATTTCGGTTTTCGGATCAAGAGCGACATCGTACCATTTCTGATAAAAATCGGCGAATGCCTGACGCAATTCCGGAATACCGACATACGGCTGATATCCGTGAATGTCAGGACGTTTGGCAATTTCGCACAAGGTGTTTACCGTAGCCTCAGAAGGAGGCATATCAGGACTTCCGATACCTAAACTAATGACATTCTCTCCGGCAGCATTCATGGCGGCCACTTCTTTCAGTTTGCGCGAGAAATAATACTCGCTAACGGTTTCCAATCGTTTGGCTGGCTCTATCATACTTTTGTTCTTTTCAAAAAAAAATCCCGTTCACAGCAGAACGGGATTTTCATATATCTGAATTTACTTTTGACAATCACTTCCCGTTCTGCTTGAATCCCAAGTAGAAAAAGTAAAAAAAGTAATAACCAAAAGCGTTTCTCATTGTCATAACGAGTGCAAAGGTAATGGATTCAAGCGAATTACCAAATATTTTTTATCAAGAAATTGCGTATCTTTGCAAAAAAAATTCGGAAGCCATGCGTTCTTTTCTCTTCTCTATGCAACGACAAACATACAATAACCTACTATTCCTCAGCATTTTACTGACAGGCGCTATAATTTTCGGCTTTCAACTGCACTATGCGCTCTGCTACGCACCTGTCTATTGCGATTCGGGATACTACCTCGCCATTGCGCAACAAGCCAACCTCGGCCACCACTTGTACAGCGATATCGTATGCGGATACCCACCACTTTGGATTTACCTGATTGCCGGCATTCTGCGGTTGTTCCCCAATGCCCCATACGAATTTTGGCTGTGTTTCCAGGCTTTGGTCACATTGGCAACCGCAACCATTGCCGGTTTGCTGACATGGCAGCAAAGCCACAGTCGGACGGCAGCTTCTTTGTCCGGATGGCTTTTTGCCTGCTCCACGTTCGGACTCGGCGGTGAGGCTCTATTACTCGAAATTCCCAGCTTAGGATTTGGGCTGCTATCGGCCTACCTTATTTTCCAAGAACGGAAAAGTTGGGAACACCTGCTTTTGGCAGGCATAGCAGCCGCCTGCTCCGCCGCCACCAAACAATACGGTGCCGGTTTCATACTGCTCAACGGTGCGCTATTGCTCGTCACCAGCCGCCGCAAACTGCGCGATACGCTCATTTTTATCGCCGGTGTGGCACTACCCCTTATCGTTCTGGCGGGTATCAACCCTGCCATCGTACAAACGCTGCAAACCGGTTACGGCACCTCATCGCATGCCGACAACGTCTATCAGGACCAGCCTCTGTTGCGATACATTCCAGAAGCGGCCAGACTGCTGTTTTTGAGTTTGTTACCGTCGCTATTTTTCTTGCTATACATTCCTTTCTACAAAAATATCGCGCAAGCCGTCCTGCTACTGTGGTGTATCGGCGGAATTCTTGGCTTTCTCGGCCAGTTCTACTTCAACAACGGTGACCATTACTACCTGTATCTGATGGGATTCGGAGCCATTGCCATCGGTTGTATGGCCGCCTATTGCAAACATACGCATTGGATACCAGCCGCCATTTACCTGATGCTGACGATTTACACCCTTTCGTGCCTACGCACCAGATACAAGGAATGGTGGTGGTACAGACCTGGCGACAAAGCTCGCGAGACAGCCTTGACCCAAACCATCTGCGATTACACCACCGAAGATGACCGTCTGCAAATCTTCAATGCAGAGGACATCGGTCAGTATTTCCTGACTCGCCGCACCCCACCTGTCATAAACGGCAAAATCTCTTACAGTTTCGGTGCGCTGGCACTGACCGACGAATTGGTGTCATACCGGATTCGCCATACCGACTATATCCTTAAAAGAAAAGACCTTGAATGGGAATTCAAGGTCTGTGACTCTATTCAAAATCTGCTCAGCCAATGCGACACGCTTTACAGCGATGACCGGCTTGACTTGCTGTCTACCCGACACTAATGCGGAAACAAGGCAGATTCGACACATTCGCAAATCAAATGTCCCATCATGATATGGGCCTCCTGAATACGAGGCGTGTCAATCGACGGAGCATTTAACAGAATATCCGCCTCCTGTTTCATCTTACCGCCACTCGCTCCAGTCATGCCCACCACAGTCATACCTATACTGCGTGCAACTTCAAAGGCTTTGAGGATATTCTCGGAATTACCCGAAGTGGAGATTCCAACCAGCACATCGCCTTTGCGGCCAGACCCCTGAATCATCCGCGCATAAATGCGGTCGTAACCGTAATCGTTACCGACAGCGGTCAAAAAAGAGGTATTACAGTGCAAGGCCTCGGCATACAACGGCGGACGGTCGTAATAGAAACGTCCCGACAATTCGGCTGCCAAATGTTGTGCATCGGCGGCACTGCCACCATTTCCGCAAAAAAGCACCTTACCTCCAGCACGCAGCGTCTTAATCATCACCTCTGCAACTTCGCGCATACGGTTTTGCAAATTTTCATCGGCTGCAATCGCCTGCTTCACGGCAATTGACGCCGCGATGCCTTCGCTTATTGTATTGTCCATGTGCGTAATCCTTCCTTTGTAAATTCATATCGCTTGACGTTGCCGCCAAACGCCTGCAAGGCTGTTTCGACGGCATAGCGTTTCAACTCGGGGCAATAGAAGAACATAAAACCGCCGCCTCCCGCACCCGAAATCTTACCTCCGGTCGCACCAGCGGCAACGGCTGCTTCATACACTTTGTCAATCATCGTATTGCTGATTGACGAAGCCATCTGTTTTTTGAACTGCCAGCCAAAATCAAGAATCCGCCCCATCTCATTGAGGTCGCCCTTGAGCATAGCCTCTTTCATCCATACGGCCTGCTCCTTGAGCTTGTGCATGGCTTCGATGGATTTTCCGTTCTTGTTTTTCACGTTTCGGGTCTGGTCCTCGATGATTTCGGCCGACTTGCGCGACGTTTGCGTATAATACAGCACCAAATTGTGCGACAATTCGTACAAAATGGTTTTGCGAATTCGCAGCGGGTTCACAATTACTTTGTTGTCGGCATAAAACTCCATAAAATTCACTCCACCAAACGTTGCGGCATATTGGTCTTGCTTGCCACCGGCCATCGCCAAATCCTCGCGTTCGATAGCGTATGCCAGTTGGGCAATGTCATACTCGCCCAAAGGAAGTTTCAGCCATTCGACAAAAGCTCCGAGTATCGAAACCACCAACGTGGAAGAGGTTCCCAAACCCGAACCGGCAGGCGCGTCCACATGACTCGAAATTTTGAACGACAATTTGGCGTGTGTATAATCACGGACTATGCGGTTATACACCCCGATGTGCAAAATCGCAGGACCGGTGGCTTGCAACTGCTCCGCACTGTCGAACGAAACATTTACGTCCAAATCGGGCAAATCGATTTCAATTTTACCGTCCGACGTCGGGATAATGGTTGTATACGCATACATATTGATTGTGGCATTGAGAATCGCCCCTCCGTACAAATCGGAGTACGGCGACACATCGGTACCGCCACCAGCCAATCCCAAGCGCAACGGAGCTTTACTTCTGACAATCATTTTTTCGTAACGTTATTGGTTGTCGGGTCCTTTCAAAAAAGCATACACCGGCTTGCGGTAATCAATGGCCAACAGCAACAGCAAGCCAAGACAGAATCCCCACAAAACAGAGGTGAGAATATATTTGTGCCAATCGTTGATAGCTTCGGCCTCTTTCTGCATATCAGTCACCACCACCAGCGGGGCTGAATCGTATTGCAACATGCTGTTGTAATCATCGAGACGTTCAGAGAGCGACAACACTTCGTTGTGATACAGACTGGGGCTTTGGCTGGCCACTGCCATGCCGTTGACCGACACATTGCGGCGCGAATTGTCGAAGTACTCGATCATCTGCAAACTGTCAAGCTTGTCAATCTCGTCTGATACCATCGAAATACGGTGCGAGATACCTTGCTTGCGCTGACGACCCAACACGTTGATATACGGATCGTTGTTAAAATAATAGAGAAGTCCTTCGGTCCAACCGTCCAACGCTTCGAGCGACGTGGCACGTATCTCGACCGAGAAGCGGCTGGTCATAATCCACATCTTGTCTTCGTGAGGCTTGTAATAGAGGTCCCAGCTATCAACCATGCATGCGGTTTGCAACGAGTCGGTGAAATAGACAAAATGAGGACTGATCATCTTCTTTTTCATCACCACCTCGGGATTCATATTCAATTTTTTGGCCACCACCATTTTGTCTTCCAAATTCAGTTGCCGCAGCTTAAGAATGAAATCAGAACTGCGCCAGACATTGTTTTGGAACATGATGTCGCCCTTGTATTCGGGAAATAGTTTGCACCATCCGACCATAATACAAAAGGCGACAATGCAACAAACTGCCAGCTGCCACCATTTTTTTACGACAAAACGCAGCAGAAAAACTATGGGCTGACAAACATATTGTTTCAGGAACTTGGCTAAGAAAGCCAGAATTTCCCGCGTGCTCAACTCTTCGTTATGATTATTTTCCATTGTGTATGATATACCTTTGTATGTTTAATATGCGCAAAGATAAACATTTTTCAGAAAACCCCGGCTTTTTCGGCCGTTAGTTTTGCCATTGCTCAAGAATCCGGCGGTTAATCCGACGGCGCTCACCGTCAAAAAACCACCCCCATTTGTTGAAATAACGCATGACGTTGCGTATGTGGATGCGCAACATCCGACGGTTGTGGTAGGAGGCGGCGGCGTGGTCGTGAACCACCGTTGCCGCTGGGTAATACATGGTTTGGGCCACTCCGTGCATGCGGCGCGAAAAGTCTATATCCTCGCCATACATAAAGAAGCGTTCGTCGAATCCCTTGATACGTGCCACATCGGCCATACGCAGAAACATAAAACAGCCCGACAGAAACGGTACCTGCATTTCGGTATCGTAATGCGTGAACAACATTTTGAAACGGGCGTCGTTTTTTTTGCGCACGAATTCGGGAGTAAAACGACGCAAGAGCAAATCCATAGGGGTCGGCAACAGTTTGCAAAGATATTGCAAACTGCCGTCAGGGTACACCACTCGGGGCATGACTTGTCCGACTTCGGGATGCTGCTCCATATATGCGGCCAGCACTTCGATGGATTCGGGCTCGAAAGCAATGTCGGGATTCAGTACGATATGATAGTCGGCGCGCTGCAGCATGGCCATTCGAAAGCCGTCATTGTGTGTAGAGCCGTACCCGGTATTGTCGTGCATCGCAAATTGCGCCTTTTGGTAACCAGCCACCACCGACGCAATCCTTTCTTGCGATGAGTTGTCAAACACAAACACCGTGTCTATAACCGATCGTTCGACACAATCCAGCACCCGGCGAATCATATCGTCGGGAGTCTTATAAAGCACCAGTGAAGCGGTTATTCTCATATTTTCTCCAACATTTCCGACAGATGACGGTTATCATACAATTGAATAAAGGCGGCGCGCCGCTGTAATTTGTCGGCACGGCTGGGCGTCTGTATCTGGTCCAAAGCCTGGGCAAACGCTTGCTCATCCTCACATTGCCGTATCATGCCAGGCAACTCAGGCAATCCCTC
>JAGACJ010000073.1 GCA_017614195.1 Paludibacteraceae bacterium | reverse complement strand
TATCATTTTCAGAACTTGTACTAATCGTCTCCTTATGAGTAGATGTCGTACAAGACACAAAGATGACAAGTAGGAAGAATTCACGAAGATTCTTGAGTCGCTTCATCGTTTTTAAGTTTTTGTATGGTGTTTCTCAGTTCTTGAAATTCTTTCTTAAGTTCTCTTATGCTTTGAACAAGTTCTCTGAATGATTCTTTTATGCTTTTATTTTCATTCTTTGGATGTACAAAAATCGCTTTTTTGTTTTTATAGTACGAAAGTGAATAAGTCTCCCTTACAGAAGATTCAACTTTTGTCTTATCTTTTTTCTCGTAAGATGTTGCGTGAAGTACAGTTACTTGCTCTTTTTCGCTGTCGTACGATTCTACAAGTGCGACATGCCCGTTCCAAGCAATAAAGTCGCCAGGTTGAGGAATCTCACTTTGTTCATAATCTTCTCCTTGAAATAATTCTAAAAGGCTAGATGAGATCTTGTATTTTACACCATCAGTCAGTCCATCTGCTGCCATAACTCGACAGACAAACTCAGAGCAGTCCATATAAGCAAGGGCTTCATCGGTATCAGCAGTCCTTAAAAATTTAGGAGGGTTATTGTTTTCTTGTTTATATGGAATCCCCAATTGATTTTGTGCCGCTGCAATTCGTTCATCAGGTCCTTCTCCTGTTGGATCTGCAAAACGAATAGGGTTCCCATTGCAATAAACGAATGCTGAGTTAAACGGATACTTTTCCGTCAGCGGATCGACCCCGTACCAGAAAGCATGCTTAGGTTCGTAATACCTTGCTCCATAATAGTACAGCCCGGTTTCGCTGTCCATTTCTTTGCCGTTGAAAAGGTATCTTGTTCTATAAGTGCCATTATGTAAAATAGAATCGATGTCGGTCAAGTGTTCGTCCACCAGGGTCTCACCGTAGGGTGTATAGCAGACAAACTGCGACACGTTGCCGTCGTGGTCGGTGAGGTAGGAGGTGCTGCCGAGGTGGTCGGAGTGGAAGTAGAAGTGGTCGTTCTCCTGCTGGTGGTCGGTTACGAAGCCGGCTCCGGCGTGGGCGTCGTTGTTGCCGACAGGGTCGTCGAACTGCAAGGGTACGCCGGGGGTGTTGTTGGACGCCTCTGCTTTCGGGCCGGGCCAGCCTTCGGGCACGCTGTAGTCGCCCAACACCAGTTCGGGATAGCCGCTGCCGTAGTACTCCGGCTCGGCCGTCTTGCCTTTCTGCGTGGGCAGGCCGGGCGGTACGCCGCGTTTCTTCACCTCCAAGCGACGCGCCAGCTCAATCTGCTTCATCTTTTCGGCATAGTCCTTGCCGCCGGCCGAGAGCGTGAAGCCGTCCACCCCAAAGATGTTGTGGAAGTCGCCCGTGCCAATCGTCGCGCAAATACGCTTGGTACCTGCATAATAGTGCTTGGTATAGCGATTATTGTTGGTCAAACCGCTTTTGAAATACATATATTACGCAATGTTTTCTTCTTTTTAGAAACAGTTTGTTTTGATCACTCATAACAAAAACATCACCATTGCACAAAGACAGTTGTTGATGACGCTTTTTTTTACATCCCCTGACAACTATATAATTTAGGGTTTCCCTATCTTTCTTGCTCTTCCATGTTTTTACTCGATATTTGAAAGATTGTTTAAGTGTGTCTGTTGACGAATATACATATAACACCGCATTATTGTTTCCTTCAAATAGAATTTGTGTATTGGCCTTGGTAAGTATTTCATTATATTCTTTATCCGAAGTCCTAATATAACCAGTATAGCACCCTGTTAGAGCATAGCACCTTACGGAAACACATAATAAAAAATTAACGATTATAAAAAACTTTTTCTGAAATACCCTCTGGAGGATATAGCTGCTTCGGTGTTCCATCCTTGTAATAGATAATTGATTTAACCATTTGTTTGTTAATTGATGTTATCTTCGAAATGACCATTTTATCTATTGGTTGTCTATCAGCCATTCGCTCCATCATTATCTCTTGACTCGGACAGTCTCTGAAAGTAAAACTACCACTCCAAGAATACTGAGCTCTATATGCGGAAATTTCATGACTAACACCATAATTGCCTTTGGTTAGCTTCCCTCTGGCGACATCTCCCCCATGACGACTCTCATGCAATTTGCTACCCATGTCGTCATCAACATACATCGTCACTTGATTTGTTCCCACACCATCTATAGTAGGATTACCGACACCTACGGGATTTGATTTGTCATTTGAACTTTTGAAATTAAAGAAAACTCCTTCCTTTTCGCGCATATCAGCAATGTCTTGTTTAGATTGCTGTAGTTCTTTAATTCGTTTTTTTATGTCTTTGGATGGTTTTTTTATGCATTGTAATTTCGCAATTTGAGAATCTATATTAGATTCTATTTGTTGAGCGGTCGCTTCGTTCTCTTCATCAAACTCTCTCCCGTCCGGATCGACATACTTCACCGGATTGCCGTTGCAGTAAACATACCCGCCATTAAACGGATACTTTTCCGCCAGCGGATCAACCCCGTACCATACCGCTATATTCGGCTCAAAGTACCTTGCGCCGTAATAGTACAGATTTGTCTCTGTATCAAGTTCTTTGCCGTTGAAAAGATACTTTGTTCTATAAGTTCCATTATGTTAAGTAGGATTTTGGATAAATGCCTAACATTCAACGTATTATAAAAAATTTGTCAATGATCGTGTTTTTCGTTGGTAAAAATACGCAATTTTTCCGGGATGGCGGGGAACCTTTTTTGCTTTAACATGATTTAACTCTATGGTGCCGTTTTTGAGAAAGAAAATCCAAGCCGATCGGAATAAAAACGCTAACTTTGCGTCCCGAGAACGAAAAAAAATATGAAACACCTAACCTTGCTGATACTCCTGCTCGTCACCCCGTTGGCAGTTTCGGCACAATTCGACAGCAACTCCAGTTTGGACTGAAGGCAGGAGCGTCTTGGAATTCCATGTCGGGGGTATCCGGCATCTTTGTCCACGAAACCTATTATTCCAATTATCAGTTTACCGACAAATCTTATTTTGCCCCCACCGCATCGTTGTTTTACAACTACCACAAGGAAAACTTTATGCAGACCTCCGAGACCTATGCCTACGACGCCATCGGCAACGTGACCGGCTACACCAGCATTGCCGGAGACGAGATTTCGGCCCAGATCGACTATCACGAAAAGGGATTGCTGCGCAACAGCCCCCGCTCGATTGCAATCAGTTCGGGCGGAACCCAATTGCGCAAGCGCAGCAGCGAAATCGACGACAAGGGCAACATCACGAAGTTGACGGTCGAAGGCCAGGGATTGGTTCAGGATTACAACATGGAGTATGACCAATACGGCAACATGACGTATTTCGAAGGTCCGCAAGACGGCAATGGCGAGCGCATGTCGTTCGAAATCGAATACGATCCGGTGCTCCACCGCCTGCCCACCTCGGTTACCGATGTGTTCGGTTACACCTCGTCCACCACCTACGATTATTTGTGGGCCCTGCCGCTGTCGGTGACCGACATCAACGGCGAAACCGTCGAATACACCTACGACGAACTCGGGCGGCTCGAAACTGTTACCGCTCCCTACGAGCGCGAAGCCGGCCAGGCCTACACCATCGCCTTCGACTACCATCCCGAGGCTGCCGTGCCCTATGCCCGCACCCGCAACTACACGCAGGAGGGCGACATTGAGACCTACACCTTCTGCGACAACCTGGCGCGTGTGATTCAGGTAAAGAAGACCGGTGTGGTCGAGGGTCAAAAAATGAACATCGTTTCGGGCGTGCAGAAGTGGGACGCTTACGGGCGTGTGGTTTTCGAGTCGCTTCCGTTTACCGAGCCCTTGGCCTCGGCGGCCACACTGAACACCACGGGAGGCAACGAATACGCCACTACCACCCAGTACGACGTGATGGACCGCACAACCGTCCAAACCCTTCCGGACGAAAGCAAAACGACGATGGAGTACGAAATCTCCACCGGTGGGGTAGGGGAGTTGCATACCACAGTAACGGATCCCGAAGGCCGCAAAACCGAATCGGTAACCGATGCCCGCGGCCGCACGGTCAAGGAAATCAAGAAATCGGAGAATGGCGATTTGGAGGTTGATTACCTGTTCGACGCTCTTGGCCAGTTGCTCGAAGTGACGCACCCCAACGGCCGTCAGACCAAATATGTTTACGACGGCTTGGGCCGTACGCTGTCGGTTGACCATCCCGATGCCGGCATGACCACCTTTACGTACGACTTGGCGGGCAATGTGCTGACCAAGCAGACGGCCAAGCTCCGTGACGAGATTGCCAGCGGCGGTGTCATCACTTACAAATACGATCACAACCGTCTGACCGACATTGTCTATCCCAAGAATGTCTTCAACTGTGTGAAATACACCTACGGTGAGCCTGGCGCTCCGCACGGCCGTGCCGGCCGCATTGCCTTGGTCGAGGACGGCTCTGGCG
>JAGACJ010000072.1 GCA_017614195.1 Paludibacteraceae bacterium | reverse complement strand
GCAATGTGTTCTTGCGCAATTCCTTTGAAATTGGCCTGAATTTGAGGGTGTTGCAAGATAGTCAGCACTTGTTTGAACCAGAATCCCTCGCCTTTTTTGTAGTCACGTTGCATGGCGATGCAGTCGTTCAACAGTTTGAGCACTGGACTGTTTTTGAGGGGGTAACTCATTGTGACATTGATGGGTATGTCACGCTCCGACGCGTCTTTCTCCGGAATCGAATACAACATCGGCACAAGCAGTTTTTCGTCAGACAACACAACTGCGGTTTCGAGACCTACCTGTTGCTGTTTTTTCAGAATTTCGTAGGCATATTTGACTTGTCCTACATTTGACGGTACCGCCACACAGTGAACCTTGGGCTTGGTCGTGTTGGGGGCTATATGGATTTCTGACGGATACTGATTGACATTCTCCACGTAAAAGCGGCTGGCTCGGTTTGCCTTGTCGCAAATGAGCGGTGATTCGTAGTCCCAATAAAAATCAGCGATACCGAGTCGCTTCAGTTCGCCAAATAACTTGTGATCGCGTTTGCTCATCGCACTGAAACCGATAAACACGACCTTTTCGTAAGGAATTTTCGGTAGATATTCCACGATGTCGCTGTGTTGTTTGCCGCGGTAGGTTAATCCGTCTTTTTGCAAGTCTTCGCCAAATGCCTTGTATAAGTCATACAATTTCGACCACAGATTGAAATAATTGCGTTGAAACAGTTTTTCGTCGTTGTTCTCTTTGGGTGTTAATCTTAAAAAGTCGCTCACGGCTTTCCTTTGTTCGTCGGTCAGGGCGTCGCTCGTCATTTCAGTCATGGCGTTAGCGTTGGCAAACAGTTTTTTTGCATCAACCAAATGGTTGTCAATGTCATTGAAATCGGCTAACAGCACTTCGCCTAACCATACGAAATTATCGAAGGTCTCGTCTTTGTTAACTACCTGCTTGTAGCATTTGTACAGTCGGAAGAGTAGTCCTAAACGGTCCTCGACCCGTTTGTCGCCCAATTGCTCGTAGAAAGACTCGATGGTCTCGATCTTGGGTGAGAAAATCGGTTGCTTGATTTCGGCCGACAGGTATTTTTGAAAAAACAGTCCTGCCCGGCGACTAGGGAATACAAAACAGTATTTGCTTATTTCAGCGCCATATTTGTTATAAAATGCGCGGGCGGTTTTCTGTAAAAAAGGAGTTTCCATACCTACAAAGATAGAAAATAATCTGCAAAAAACCATTTCTTTTCGATAAGTATGTTTCGGCGATTTGTTTGGTGGGGGTTGTGCGAATTATTCGTAACTTTGCGCCATGATAAATGTAGAGAATCTCACGGTTGAGTTTGGTGCTGATCCGTTGTTCGACAGCATTGGTTTTGTGATAAGCAAGCATGAGCGGATTGCACTGGTCGGAAAGAACGGTGCGGGAAAATCCACCTTGCTCAAAATCATTGCCGGGTTGCAAGAACCGACTTCTGGACGCGTGGCCAGACCCAAAGACTTGTGCATCGGATATTTGCCCCAACACATGATTCATAATGACCAGACGACGGTCATCGAAGAAGCCGAAAAAGCCTTTGAACATATAACCGTACTTGAGCGGAAGTTGGAACAGATGAACAATGCCTTGTGCGAGCGTACCGATTATGAGTCTGACTCGTATGCGCAATTGATTGATGATATCGGGGAGTTGAACGAGCAGTTGGGCATGTTGGGCGGTGGTAACTTGCGTGCCGAATCGGAGCGTACTTTGTTGGGTCTGGGCTTTCTCCGGTCTGATTTCAATCGTCCGACCAGCGAGTTCAGTGGTGGATGGCGGATGCGTATCGAATTGGCCAAAATTCTGTTGCAGCGTCCTGATTTGTTGTTGCTTGACGAGCCTACCAACCATTTGGACATTGAGTCTATCCAATGGCTCGAAAACTTTTTGGCCAACAGTCCGGCGGCGGTGCTGTTGGTCTCGCACGACAAGGCTTTTCTCGACAGGGTGACTACAAGGACCATCGAAATATCTCTCGGTCGCATTTATGACTATCGCGCCAATTATTCGAAATATGTGCAACTGCGCGCCGAACGTCGTGAGCAGCAACTTCGCGCATACGCCAACCAACAAAAGGAAATCCATGATACAGAGGCGTTTATCGAACGCTTTCGCTACAAGGCGACCAAATCAGTGCAAGTTCAGTCGCGCATTAAGCAATTGGAACGCATGGAGCGGATCGAGGTCGATATGGAAGACAATTCGCAGTTGCGGCTGAAATTTCCGCCGGCTCCTCGTTCGGGCAATTATCCGGTGATTATTGAGGATTTGAGCAAGCGTTATGGCGAGCATCTGGTCATCGACAAGGTAAATCTGACGATTCATCGGGGCGACAAAGTGGCCTTTGTCGGCAAAAATGGTGAAGGTAAGACGACTCTGGTCAAATGTATCATGAACGAAATCGATTTTGAGGGCAAATTGCAGTTGGGGCACAATGTCAAAATCGGTTATTTCGCCCAAAACCAAGCTTCGCTGCTTGATGAGAATCGTACGGTTTTTGAAACAATCGACTACGTGGCTGTAGGCGATATCCGCACTAAAATCCGCGACATTCTTGGCGCATTTATGTTTGGAGGAGAGGCGTCAGACAAGAAAGTAAAAGTATTGTCGGGTGGCGAGCGCAGCCGTTTGGCGATGATCCGCCTGTTGCTCGAGCCGGTTAACTTGCTGATTCTCGATGAGCCTACCAATCACTTGGATATGCGCTCTAAAGATGTGCTCAAACAGGCTATTCAAGAGTTTGACGGGACGGTTATCGTGGTGTCGCACGACCGTGATTTTCTCGACGGTCTGGTGTCTAAAGTCTATGAATTTGGCGGAGGAGTGGTCCGCGAACACCTCGGAGGCATTTACGATTTCTTGCAGCACAAGAAAATGGTTGACTTACAAGAAATTGAACATCGCGACAAGCCGACCGCAAAAGAGAAGAGTGAAGCACCGGCAACCGATCAGACTGCCAATAGCGACTTGTCGTGGGCCGAACGCAAGGAACAACAACGCAAACAACAGCGTGCCGAGCGTTTGGTAACGCTTTGCGAAATCAACATCGCCGAAAAAGAAGCCGAAATCAAGGCGGTGGAAGAAAAAATGGCATCGGGCCAAGCCGATGCCACTTTGTTCGAAACGTATGCCACGCTCAAAAAAGAACTGGACGCGTTGATGGCGGATTGGGAAGAGGCGTTAGCCGCCACACTTTGAGAATCCGCAGTTATTACATTTCATACATCCTTCGGTAAAGGTCAGCGGTTCGCCGCAATTGGGGCATTTCTGACCTGTTTCCGACCCGTCCGGAATGTATTTCTTCAGGGCGCGTTCCACACCGTTTTTCCAGTTGTTGATAGAGTCGCTGTTGAGTTGCAATCCTTCAATCAACCGCACAACTTGGTCTATAGGCATGCCGTAACGCAATACACCCGAAATCAATTTGGCATAATTCCAATATTCGGGGTTGAACTTGTGCGACAAGCCCTCAATGGTGATTTTGTATCCGTATTTGTTGGTGAATTGGAAGTCGTAAGTCTTGATGCCGGTATCTTCGTGCAAGTTACGGATAATTTTACCCTTGTTAACCGATTTGGGCAACATCAATCCGTCCTCGTCGTCAGAAGGACCAGTGAAAATCTCGTATGGACGGTCATTGAGAATGCCTACAAACGCAATCCATTTTTCTTTGTTGTTTTGGAAACGAACCACGTCGCAATCAAGTGCTTGCGGTCGTTTGGGCGTGATTTCGGGGTAGCATTTGCAGGGACCCGGTTTCTCAGTCTTTTTTTCATTTAAGCTTTCGAGCACGCCGGTACGCGACCCCTCGCGATAAACCGTACAGCCCTTGCAGCCGCTTTTCCATGCTTCGATATAGAGTTGGCCTACCAGTTCCTCGGTAACATCCGACGGAAGATTGATGGTGACGCTGATAGAGTGGTCGACCCATTTCTGGATACGTCCCTGCATTTTGACTTTCTCCATCCAGTCAACGTCGGCCGAAGTGGCTTTGTAGTACGGAGATTTGGCAACCAATTCGTTGATTTCGTCTTGGGTGTACTTTTGGGTGGTGTCGATGCCGTTGATTTGCATCCATGTCACAAATTTGTGATGGTAAACGATACGCTCTTCATAACTGTCGCCCACTTCGTCGACCAAATCCACATGGACCTGAGGGTCGTTTGGATTTACTTTGCGACGACGTTTGTACACAGGCATGAATACGGGTTCGATTCCCGAGGTCGTTTGCGACATCATACTGGTCGTACCGGTGGGAGCGATGGTAAGGCAGGCGATGTTGCGCCGGCCGTACTTTTTCATATCGGCGTACAACTTGGGGTCGGCATCGCGCAAACGGGCGATAAACGGGTTGTGTTCTTCGCGTTTGGCGTCGAAAATCTCAAAGGCGCCGCGTTCTTGAGCCATGATTACCGAAGACTTGTAGCAAGTCAAAGCCAACGTCTTGTGTACTTGTTCTGAGAAATCGCTGGCCTCTGGTGTGCCATAGCGCAGACCGAGTGCCGCCAACATGTCGCCCTCGGCAGTGGTACCCACACCGGTACGGCGTCCTTGGCTGGTTTTGTGTTTGATTTTCAACCACAATTGGCGTTCGGTTTGTTTGATTTCGTCGGATTCGGGGTCGGATTCGATTTTCTCGAGAATCAGGTCGATTTTCTCCATTTCCAAGTCGATGATGTCGTCCATAATGCGTTGTGCCAGCAAAGCGTGCGCCTTGAACTTGTCGAAGTCAAAACGAGCCTGTGGGGTGAACGGGTTCTCGACATACGAATACAGGTTGATGGCCAGCAAGCGGCAGCTGTCGTACGGGCAGAGCGGAATTTCGCCGCATGGGTTGGTCGATACGGTTCTATAGCCCAGGTCTGCATAGCAGTCGGGTACAGATTCCTTCAAAATCGTATCCCAAAACAACACTCCCGGCTCGGCTGATTTCCATGCGTTGTGTACGATCTTTTTCCACAAGTCGGCAGCCTTGATCGTCTTTGTGATTTTTGGATTTTTTGCGTCGATGGGGTATTGTTGCGTATATTCGCCGCCATTGATCACCGCCTGCATAAAGTCATCGTGTATTTTGACCGACACATTGGCTCCAGTAACCTTTCCTTGCTCCATTTTGGCGTCAATAAACGCTTCGGAGTCAGGGTGTTTGATGGATACGCTCAGCATCAGTGCGCCCCTGCGGCCTTCTTGCGCCACCTCGCGGGTCGAGTTGGAGTAGCGTTCCATAAAAGGCACGATACCGGTCGAAGTCAGCGCCGAGTTTTTGACGGGCGATCCGGCCGGGCGGATATGCGACAAGTCGTGACCGACACCACCGCGGCGTTTCATCAACTGCACCTGTTCCTCGTCAATCTTGATGACCGCGCCATACGAATCGGATTCGCCGTCGCAACCGATGACAAAGCAGTTTGACAACGATGCAATCTGATATGGGTTGCCAATACCCGTCATCGGGCTGCCTTGTGGCAGAATGTAGCGGAAATTGCGCATCAAATCGAATAACTCGTCGGCAGAAAGGGGATTGGGGTACTTGGCCTCGATGCGGGCAATTTCGTTGGCGAGCCGATGGTGCATGTCGTCGGGCGTGCGCTCAAACAAATTGCCGAACGAGTCTTTCAGTGCGTATTTGTTGACCCAAACTTTGGCGGCCAGTTCGTCACCGTGGAAATACTCGGTCGAGGCTGCCATTGCGTCATCGAACGTGTAAGTTTTTTGTTTCATAGTTATTATCGCTGTTTGAATTTTGATGTCATCAATAACGAGTTGCAATTATATTGAAAAATATTTTTTTGCACAACGATTTTACAAGATAGTTATCACCAAATCGGAAACATTTTGACGGAATTATAATGTTAAGTTTTCTAAAATAATTTATAAACGATTGTAAATTAACCGATTGAAAAATTTATAAAAGGGGAAAGTTTTTCAAAAAAAATATATTTCGTTTTTCAATCCGATTGGCGTATCTTTGTAATTCGATTTCATAATGTCAAACTTTTGAATTTAGGATATGGCGGATTTTTTTGAATCAAGACGCTCCATCCGGCGATACGAAAACCGTGATGTGAGCGAGCAGCTGCTCAACCATTTATTGGGTAAGGCGTTTCGTGCATCGAACACGGGTAATATGCAGGTGTATAGTGTGGTGGTAACGCGTTCGGCAGAAAAAAAAGAAGCGTTGTCGCCGTTGCACTTTAACCAGCCGATGATTAAGCAGGCGCCGGTGGTACTCACATTCTGCGCCGATTTCCACCGTTTCAGCCAGTGGTGCGAACTCAGCGATGCCAACCCCGGATATGATAACTTCCTTTCGTTTTACACGGCTTCGGTTGACGCGATGTTAGTGGCGCAGAATTTTGCCGCTTTGGCGGAGCAGGCCGGATTGGGTATTTATTTCCTTGGTACCACCAATTACAATGCGCAAGGTATCATTGATGTGCTTGGTTTGCCCGAGTTGGTTTTCCCGGTAACGACCATCACACTCGGTTATCCTGCCGAAACCCCGGATCAGACCGACCGTTTGCCTCTCGAGGCGGTTGTGCATAACGAAGTATACAATCGTGGGCAAGACGTGAAGCGTTTGTATGCCGAAAAAGAATCGCTTTCCGAAAACCAGGCCTTTGTCCGTGACAACAACAAAACGTCGCTGGCGCAAGTCTTTACCGACATCCGTTATACGAAGGAGAACAACGAGTTGTTTTCCAAATCGTTGTTAGAAGCAATTCGGAAGCAAGGATACAAGTTTTAACAGAACTGCACTGACAAGCAAAAAGGGATGTTCCTACATCGGAACATCCCTTTTTGTATCGCGTACCATATCGTTGATGGTGCGGCTCAAATCATCGAGCTTGGCCAGTTCCTCAATGGTGAGGTGCATGCGGTATTTCCAATATCCGCCGCCGGCCGGATTGTTGATGCGTTCGCCTTCGGGATTTTCCTTACGGTGTTTGCCGTCGATGGCCATCCAGTCTTGGAATGGAATGATGGTCAGCATGGCGGCCGAACCCATCAAGCGGCGCAGGATCTTCTGACATAACCACGGCTCGGGTGTGGCAGGCGGTTCGCCGGTTTCGTTCAAGGCATCCTGGTAGTACCGAGCGTTGCGTTCCGGGTCTTCGGCCCACCAATTGCGGATGGGTGTCATGTCGTGGGTCGAAGAAGTGCAAACCGACAGATAAGGTATCTTGTCTGGTCGCAGGAACGGGTATTCCGATGACTTGGAGATACGGTCAATTTCAAGACTCAATATGTGTGTGTCGTGCATCACCTGCGGAACGCAATCGGGAATCATGCCCAAGTCCTCGGCACACGGTAACATTCGGGTGGCCTGAATAATGGCATCGAGGCGACGCATGGCACCGGCTCTCCAAAACTCGTTGTGGCGTACATAATGGAAATGGGTGTACAATTTGTTAAGCGCATCTTGTGTCGTCGGATCCAAGTCGAGAAATGAGCGAGTTGACTGGAAACCGATGCGAGGGTGATATTTGCCCGGTTGCGACAAGTCTTCAAGGAAGAGTACCTCGCAATGCAGTTTCATCAGCGATTCGTACAAACGGTGTCCTTCGGGATTGTCAAACTGCTTGGTGTTTGCCACAAAGTAATTGTGCAGTTTGCGCTGCGTATTGTACGGCTCTTTGAAACGGAACACGCCGGGTAGCACCAAATCCATGTATTGTGTGGCAATGCTGTCGGCCTCGTCGCCAAACATCTCGTTGAGCATGTATTGGCGAATGTACGGGTGCGACATACGGTGCATCTCGAAGTCGATTCCGTAACTGCGTATTTCATTTTCGTCCATGGGCAGGGCGGGGTCGAACTGTCCCAACAATCCGGTCAGATCTTTTAACGGCAGATTCCAAATTCTGAAAAATCCGAGCACATGGTCGATGCG
>JAGACJ010000071.1 GCA_017614195.1 Paludibacteraceae bacterium | reverse complement strand
TCTGCACCCAGTCGCCTACCGCCACGGGCGAGGTGGTACGAATGCCCTGAATACGGAATTTACCCTTGACGCGCACTTCGCACAGATCTCCCGATTCGGGCTTGACCCACACACTTGAACCCATATTTTTAACAACCCTCGCCTTCATCTGTCAAAATGCTTCGGTAGCTGTGATATAGAATTTAAACTCGCCATAGTTGTTGCCGGTAAGATCGACTCGCAAATGCACTCGTGCATCATTCAGACGGAAACGCAGTCCTCCGCCGTACCCCACTTTCAGTTTATGGATTTGCAGGTTGTTCACATCAAAAACATCGCCAACGCCAGCCAACAGCACAGCTTTCAACCGCCCGTAAACCGGAATGCGGTACTCTGCCTGCAACGCCACTAACGAATTGTCGGTATAACGTCGCTCGCGAAATCCGCGAAGCAAATCGCTGCCACCCAAGGCCGGCAACATCTCAAAGGGTATTTGGTCACCAACCCCGACTTCGGCGCAAAGTTGCCAAGCGAAAACCTGTCCAAGAGCAGTAGGTACATATTGGCGGAAATCGGCCGAAAAACGGTGCATGGTATAATCGCTTCCCCACGCTTGCAGATAGGCCATGTAGCCAAATTTAAAGAACGACGAAAACTGATAGGGATAATATTGGTTGTCGCGTCCGTCGTACATCACTTGCGCTCCTAACCCCCAAACACAATAGGGAGACCACCCAGTCTCACCATATTCGCTGTAAATGTGCGCGCGGTCAGCTTCAAAGCTTTGACCGACCAAAACCTTTTCGGCCCGCACATCCGCCCGCGGGCCGATTTGCCACCCTTTACCACAATTCCAAAACGGCTGGAAATTGGCACTTACCGACATGGAGGTGTACAACCATGTACTATCATCAACCATGTTGCCAATGCCGTAATATTTGTCGGGATAATACCGCAACTGCACGTTGCCTGTAAAATACCACTGCTTGTCTTTAGAATAAAATCTCGGGTTAAAGTTGATTTTGGCCTGGTTAAGTACCGTATAAATCACACTCCCTGAGCAACTGCTGATTTTCTGCAAGGAATTGCTCTTGAAATAATACCCGAAAGTCGCACCAAATCCGACACTGGTTTCTTCTTGATAAAACGCAATCGGAATCAAGAACCAACTTCTACGCGACAAAACCGGATGCGTAACAAACGAATCCGGCTCAGCCTCAATTGTATTTCCTGCCTTTGACTCGATTGGGTTCAGAATCAGCATCAGTGCCAGCAACAACGCCAGCATCGGAAAAACAGTAATAACACGACACGTTCTCACACGGTCATAATCTCTTTTTCTTTGGCAGCGACCAACTCATCCACTTTGCGAATGTATTTGTCATGTACTTTCTGCACCTCTGCCTCGGCATCTTTCTCCACATCTTCTGCCAATCCGTCTTTAATGGCTTTTTTCAGCACGTCAATCGCGTCGCGACGGATATTGCGTACCGAAATCTTAGCGTCTTCTCCTTCGGATTTGGCTTGTTTCACCAATTGCTTACGACGGTCTTCGGTCAATGGAGGAATGCCCAAACGGATCATTTCGCCGTTGTTTTCTGGCGTAATTCCCACTTCTGAATTCAAGATGGCCTTTTCGATTTCTTTGATCATGTTTTTCTCCCACGGCTGGATAGCTATGGTTTTGGCATCGGGGGTCGTCACCGAAGCCACATTGGTCAAAGGCACGTTCTGCCCGTAATATTCCACACGTACAGCGTCCAAAATGCGCACATTGGCTTTGCCGGCACGAATACGCGCCAAGGCTTCGTCGAGGTGACTCATGGCAGCTTCCATTTTGCCAGAAGCTTCTTGCAAGTTTTTCTGTATATCTATCATAATTCCAAATATTTATTCTACTGTCACATAAGTGCCGATCCGATCGCCTTTCAGCACCTTTTCGAGATTGCCGAACACATCCATATTAAAGACATAGACGGGCATGTTGTTTTCTTTGCACATGGCGGTTGCAGTCAAATCCATTACTCTGAGGTTGCGATTGTAAATCTCGTCAAAGGTAATGGTGTCAAACTTAACGGCTTTAGTATCTTTTTCAGGATCGGCGGTATAAATACCGTCAACGCGCGTTCCTTTGAGCATTACGTCACATTTCAGTTCGATTGCACGCAACGAAGAACCGGTGTCAGTCGTAAAATACGGGTTACCCGTACCTCCCGACAAAATCACCACATTGCCTTTATCGAGCAGACGCACAGCCTTGTCGGCACTATAGAATTCGCCTATTGGTTCCATACGGATAGCAGTCAGCACACGGTTTTTAACCCCGATGGAGGTCAATGCCGAGCTCAACGCGAGGCTATTAATAACGGTTGCCAACATTCCCATTTGGTCACCCTTATTGCGGTCAAATCCTTTAGAAGCACCACTCAACCCTCTGAAAATATTTCCGCCACCAATCACAATTGCCACCTGCACACCCATTGACACGGCAGTCTTGATTTGCTGTGCATACTCCGACAAATGATTGGCATCAATTCCATATCCTTGGGCGCCAGCCAGCGACTCGCCGCTCAACTTGAGTAAAATCCGTTTAAACTGTGCCATACGTTATTTTTTAATAAAGTTTTGCAAAGATACGAATATTTTTCATTTCGAGAGTTCGAGCATACGTAAAATCGGCTTAACGGCGCGTTCCGCCACAGCGGGATCCACCAACACCTCTGGCGTTTCGTCGCGCAGGCAGGCATATAGTTTTTCGATAGTGTTCAAACGCATGAAATCACACTCATTGCAAGCACAACCCATATCCGAAGGAGGCGCCGCGATGAAAGTCTTATTAGGATACTGCAACTGCATCTGGTGCAAGATACCGCTTTCGGTAGCCACAATGAACGTCTGACAGTCCGATTCGCCGGCATACTTCAGAATCGCTGCGGTTGATCCAACAAAATCAGCCACTAACAACACGGGTTTCTTACATTCGGGGTGAGCAAGTACCAACGCCTCTGGATGTTCTTGTTTCAACTTTAAGATCTGCTCGGCAGAGAAACGCTCGTGCACATGGCAGCCACCATGCCACAACAGCATATTGCGACCAGTTACGCCATTGATATAGTTGCCTAGATTGTAATCGGGGCCAAAGATGATTTTTTCGTCAGCCGGAAACGATTCCACAATCTTACGAGCATTGGTAGAGGTCACCACCACATCGGTCAAGGCCTTAACCGCAGCGGTGGTATTCACATACGAAATCACCGTATGACCAGGATGCTGCCCGATAAACTTGGCAAACTCATCTGCCGGGCAACTGTCGGCCAACGAACAACCAGCTTCGGCATCGGGAACCAGCACCTTCTTGCCAGGCGACAGTATTTTCGCCGTCTCGCCCATAAAATGTACGCCACACATCACAATGATATCCGCATCGGTTTTTGCGGCATATTGTGCCAACGCCAAGCTGTCGCCGATATAGTCAGCGATATCTTGAATTTCACTGCGTTGATAGTAATGCGCCATAATCACGGCATTTTTCTCACGACGCAGCCGGTTGATTTCTGCAATTAAGTCCATAATGCTCTATTTGTTTGCACAAAGATAGTATAAAAAAGCAGAGGATTTGTTTGATAAATAAAAAAAAGACTTCCGAGAAAACGAAAGTCTTTTTTTTATCAGGTCAAATCGCTGACCCGATATGAAATCACTCTGCCTTAGCTTCTTCAGCGGCTGGTGCTTCAGCAGCGGGTGCTTCGGCTTTAGCGGCTTTTTTAGCACTGGAACGACGAGTTTTGGCTTTTTTCTTGGGAGCAGCGTCTTTCAACATGTTTTCGTTGTAGTCAACGAATTCGATGAAGCACATTTGAGCTGCGTCACCTTGACGGAATCCCGTCTTCAAAATACGGGTGTAACCGCCGTTACGCTCGGCAACGCGTTGCGAAATTTCGCCGAACAAGATGGTCACTGCCTCTTTGTTTTTCAATTCGCTGAAAACCAAACGACGAGAGTTGGTCGAGTCATCTTTCGAACGGGTTACCAACGGTTCAATGTATTTGCGCAATTCTTTGGCTTTGGCCAAAGTGGTGTTGATCTTTTTGTGTTTGATCAGCGAAACTGCCATGTTAGACAGCAAAGCATCTCTGTGAGCGGCTTTTCTTCCGAGATGATTGAATTTCTTATTGTGTCTCATTTGTATTATTCTTTATCGAGTTTATATTTGGTGATGTCCATACCAAACGAAAGGTTCAAGCTCTCCAATTTAGCATCCAATTCCACCAACGATTTTTTACCGAAGTTACGGAATTTGAGCAAATCGTTGCGGTTGAAGGCAACCAATTCTGCCAAAGTCTCAACATCTGCTGCTTTCAAGCAGTTGAGCGCACGGACAGAAAGATCCAAGTCAACCAAACGAGTCTTGAGCAATTGACGCATGTGCAAAGCATCTTCATCGAATTCCTCTACGCCGTCGCCTTCAGAGAAGTCGATTGTAATCTTCTCGTCAGAGAACAACGCGAAGTGTTGGATCAAAATGCGAGCAGATTCTTTCAAAGCCTCTTTCGGATGAATAGAGCCATCGGTGTCAATTTCGAAAACCAACTTTTCGAAGTCGGTCTTTTGCTCAACACGATAGTTCTCGATAGTATATTTCACATTGACAATCGGGGTATAAATCGAGTCAATGGGAATTACACCGGCTTCTTGAACCAATGCGCGATTTTCGTCGGCGGGGACATAGCCACGGCCTTTGTTAATCGTCAACTCCATATTGAACGAAGTTTTGGCATCCATATTGCAGATAACCAAGTCCGGATTCAAAACCTCGAACTCTGTCAAATTGGCACCGATATCACCGGCTTTGAGTACAGTCTTGTTAGCTACCGAGATTGATACCTTGGCATTTTCAGCACCCTCAACGATTTGTTTGAAGCGTACTTGTTTCAACTGAAGAATAATGTTGGTTACATCTTCAATCACGCCCGGAATAGTAGCAAACTCATGTTCAACACCGTCAATTTTCATTGAAGTGATGGCATAGCCTT
>JAGACJ010000070.1 GCA_017614195.1 Paludibacteraceae bacterium | reverse complement strand
TCGATCGGCGGCGTCACAGTCACGCTCGACATGGTGGCACAAATCACAGAAAACGGATACACCGGTTTGATCAGCGGTTTCAAATCGAAAGACGGAAAAACATTCGACGCCCATATCGGTTACGACAAACAAACCGGCAAATCGTGCTATGTGTTCAACCCTGTAATCGGCAATTGCCCTGTTTGCGGCAAAGAAGTTGTCGAGGGACGGCGCGGATTCGGCTGCATGGGATATAAAGACGGATGCAAGTTTGTCATCTGGAAAGAAATCTCGGGGCGTGTCACCGATACCAAAACCGCACAGACATTATTGGAAAACGGCTCCACGCCGGTACTCGACGGGTTTACCAATCGCGAGGGCAAGCCGTTCAAAGCCGCGCTCAAAATCGAAGGCGACCAAGTCCGATTCGAATTCAACCAGCCGGAAACCACTCCGACAGCACAAAAAACGGAGAGCACGTCCGCGCCCTCCGCTGTATCCGAAACTGATTCAAACGACGCTTGAATCAGTCATTTTCGTGCACCATCGGCTTTTGCTTAAGCAAACAGTCAATCACCGACGGAAACCAACGATATTCCAATTCATGCACCTTGGCAGCCACATCATCGGGCGTGTCTGTCGGCGCAACGGCGCAATGCGCCTGGAAAATAATCTGACCGGCATCGTACTCATTGTTGATATAATGAATGGTAATGCCCGATTCTTTTTCGCCTGCGGCCACCACCGCCTCGTGCACATGGCTGCCGTGCATTCCCTTGCCGCCAAACTTGGGCAAAAGCGCCGGATGGATATTGACGATTTTATTGGGGAATGCTTCAATCAGTCCGTCACAAACCTTGAGCATGTAACCCGCCAGCACGACAAAACCAATGCCGCGAGCTTGCAAAAAAGCCGTTACTGATCCGTCATCAAAAAAGCGTTTTGGGAAATAAACCGAAGGAACGCCTAATTTTTTTGCCCGCTCATGAACGAAAGCGTCAAGGCGGTTACTCAACACGCAATCGACACAAACCGTGTCGTCGTTGGCGAAATAACGGATAATATTCTCGGCATTTGAACCCGAACCAGAGGCAAAAATCGCAATTTTTATCATACTTGTCTATACTGAATAAGTGTCAAAAAGTAAGTTTTTTGCAAAGTTAATGCGTGAATTTGAATTATACAAATCGTATTTTACCTGACCGACTTTCTGGGAAAAAGAAGAGAAAAACCGATATTTTGAAAAAAAGCGGGACTTTCATCCGTCAAAAGTTATCAACACTCAAAAATTAAGTAAATAACTAAATATCAATAAATTAATCAAGTACCACCCACAAAAAACCGTTCTATCAGGGTATTCTCAAAATGTGTTTTTCAACATAAAATCGCACCACTTTCAACAAAAAGACTTATCTTTGCAGCGCAAAAAACTGAATTATTAACCAAATTTTTAAGTTATGTCAGAAGTAGCAGCTAAAGTAAAAGCAATTATCGTTGAAAAATTGAGTGTTGACGAAGCAGAAGTTGTAGAAAACGCCAGTTTTACCAACGATCTCGGTGCAGATTCTTTGGACACCGTTGAGATGATCATGGAATTCGAAAAAGAATTCGGTGTAACCATCCCTGACGAAGAAGCAGAGAAAATTGCTACCGTTGGTGATGCTATCGCTTTCATCGAAGCTAATTGCAAATAAGACAATCCCCTCCTTTTATGGAATTGAAAAGGGTTGTAGTAACAGGCCTCGGAGCACTTACTCCCATCGGTAACGACGTACCGGCTTTCTGGGAGTCTTTACTCAAGGGAGTGAGTGGAGCCGGGCCGATTACGCGTTTCGACGCAGAAAAATTCAAGACCAAGTTTGCGTGCGAAGTCAAGGGGTTTGACGCTAACGAGCATTTTGACCGCAAAGAAGTACGCAAAATTGACCTTGTAAGCCAATTTGCCATTGTCGCTGCCCGCCAAGCCATCGCCGATGCCAACATCGATCCTGAGAAAGAAAATCTGGACAGAATCGGAGTTATCTACGGTATCGGTATCGGCGGTATCGGTTCGATGGAAAAAGACATTATCGAATATTCAAAAGGCGACGGCACTCCACGATTCAGTCCATTCTACATTACGAAAATGATTTCGGACATCGTTCCGGGCATGATATCGATGGAATACGGATTCCGTGGACCGAACTATGTCACCACGTCGGCTTGCGCATCAAGTACGACAGCTATTTCCAACGCTTTTGACGCTATCCGCATGGGCAAAGCAGACATCATCGTCACAGGTGGTGCCGAAGCCGCCATTACGGTAAGCGGGGTGGGAGGTTTCAACTCGATGCACGCCTTGTCGACACGCAATGACAGTCCCGAGACAGCCTCGCGTCCGTTCAGCGCCTCGCGCGACGGTTTCGTTATGGGCGAAGGCTCTGGATCGCTTGTATTGGAAGAACTGGAACACGCCAAAGCCCGCGGAGCCAAAATCTATGCCGAAGTTATCGGTAGCGGTGCATCGGCTGACGCCTATCACATCACAGCAAGTCATCCCGAAGGATTGGGAGCCATTCTGGTAATGAAAAACGCCTTGGAAGATGCCGGCATCGCCCCAGAAGCGGTGGATTACATCAACGTACACGGAACATCGACTCCCGTGGGTGACGTTTCGGAATTGAAGGCCATCAAACAAGTATTTGGCGACCACGCCTACAAACTGAACATCAGTTCGACTAAGTCTATGACAGGACACTTGCTGGGTGCCACTGGAGCCATCGAAGCAATCGCCTCTGTACTGGCTGTTAAAAACGATATCGTCCCGCCAACCATTAACTTTACCGGCGAAGAAGACGAAAATATCGATTACAAAATGAACTTCACCTTTGGAACTCCCCAAAAGAGAACCGTTGACGTTGCATTATCCAACACATTTGGATTTGGCGGTCACAACGCTGCAATTTTGGTCAGAAAATACAAAGGATAATGAACAATCAGCTATTCAAATGCATAGGAGGACTCTTTCGCAAGAAGGATTCCTCCTGTGTGTTTTTTGAACGTATGCTGGGGTTTCGCCCGCTCGACATCCAATTGTACAAACTGGCCTGCATCCACCGCTCGTCAGCCATTAAAGACAGCAAAGGACATGTCGTTAACAACGAAAGGCTGGAATTTCTCGGAGACTCGGTTTTGAGCACGGTAATCGCCGATGTGCTGTACAAGCGGTTTCCATACAAGGACGAAGGCGAACTGACCAACTTGCGGTCCAAACTCGTCAAACGCGAAACGCTCGATAATCTTGCCTACAAAATCGGGTTGGACAAGGTGGTGGTTTCCGTACAAAAGTTAGACCAACGGCACGGGCCGAAGATCCATATCGGCGGCAATGCTTTCGAGGCATTGATGGGAGCCATATACCTTGATCGCGGATACGAGACTTGCACAAAATTCATCAAACGCCTCATCGACGAGAAAAAACTAGACATGGAACAGGCCTCGCGCGAAGAGTCCAATTACAAGTCAAAGTTGATCGAATGGGCGCAACACAACAAATGCTCGTATGAATTTCGCTTGGTTGACAGTCAAATCAACAAAAAAGACAACACCACCACTTTCAAGACAGAAGTGGTCATCGATGGAAAAATCATGGGCACGGGTATGGGACTGAATAAAAAGCAGTCACAGCAGAATGCAGCCAAAGCCGCCTGCGAAGCCATCGACAGACAATAAACCTTCTCACAAACCCCACGATTATGACAAAGACAACGTATTCGTTCCATCTTGGCACCCTGCTTGACCATCAGGCCGAAGTTTACGGACATCGTGCCGAACTTTTCTTCAAGAATTCAAAAAAGAAATCATGGCAAAGCATTTCGTGGTATCGCATGGCCAAGCAGACGAACGCCCTTGCAGGTGCGTTGATTGAAAAAGGATTGGCAGAAGGCGGGCGCGTAGGATTCTTTGCGCAAAACTGTCCTGAAATCATTTTAGGCGACTTGGCGGCCATCAAAGCACACGCCACCACCATTCCGCTTTATGCCACCTCTACGTTGAGCCAAGCCGAATACATTGTCAACAACGCCCAAATCAGCATCTTGTTTGTGGGTGAGCAGGTTCATTACAACATTGCCCTAGGACTGCTCGACAGATGCCCGTCACTGCAATGGATCATCGCCATTGACGAAGACATCCAGACCACCGACAATGGCAAGACTATGCGCTACACCGAATTACTCGCTTTGGGCGACATCGCGCCGCACACCGAAGAAATTGAGGCGCGCAAAACCCGATTGTCGCAAGATGACTTGACAAGCATTCTCTATACATCGGGTACCACAGGCGACCCGAAAGGCGTAATGCTGCACCAATGGAACTACACCGAATGTATGCGTTTGCACAACGATCGGCTGTCCATTACCAACGACCACGACAAATCGTTGTGTTTCTTGCCTCTGACGCATATTCTCGAACGCGCATGGTGCTATTTCTATCTGCAACGCGGTATCAGTATCTATATTAACAAATACCCCAACCAGATACAACAGACCATCGTTGAGGTTCGTCCTACGCTGATGTGTGCGGTACCCCGTTTCTGGGAGAAAGTATATGCCGCCATCAACAAAAAGATAGAGTCGTTTCCTCCACTTACCGCATCGCTTGCCCGCCAATGCATCAAAATCGGCAAGCAATACCACGAATACCGCCGCAACGACATGAACGTCCCGACCGGATTACGCTTGCGCTACCACTTAATAGCCAAGCGCATTTTCGGCATTGTCAAAAAAGCAGCGGGCATCAACCATGGCAAATTCTTTCCGTGCGCCGGTGCCAAGCTGTCTGACGAAATCAACGAATTCCTACATGCCTTGGGAATCAACATCTGTATCGGCTACGGC
>JAGACJ010000069.1 GCA_017614195.1 Paludibacteraceae bacterium | reverse complement strand
TTACCATTGAGGTTCCACCACTGCAAGAATGCAGCATAGTCATTGCTACCTGAGCCCAAATAATCATTGATCAAATCCTGAAATGCTTGCAAATAAGGAACGTTCGAGGCGTCCTTCGCCAAATCGAACATGACAACCAACTGTTCAACAACCTCATAAAGAGGCTTCCCATCCACCGTTTTCTCTATGTCGGCAACCCTGTTTTCGTATTCCGGATAAACCGACACGAATTTTGGCTTGGCAGTCTGTTTTCGCTGGCCCACTGGTGTTGCCAAATGTTCGAGAACCAACAGGATAAATCTGATAACAAATGTATTTTGCAAAATCAGGGACTGGTTCGACAAGACCGGCACGCCTTTTTCTAACAAAAAAGAAGTGATTTCAACGGCTTCGGGGTTTTTGCGAGTCAAAACGGCCATGTCGCTCCATTGGTATCCCATTTTCTTCAAGTCTGTCATTTCAGCAAACATCTGTTCAAGCGCTTTCTGTTTCCAATCTTTAACGTCTTTTTTAAAGATCTGAACCTTCACTTTACCAAAATAACTTGCCTCCGACTTTTGTTCCGGATAATTCTGACACACTCCCTTATATAATTCGGAAATCGGCGTCAGTTCCAATTTACCCACCGCACCCTCCAAATCCGCCTGTGCAACAACCGGCAATCCGTTTTCAAGGTTGAACAGCTCATTGTTGAACTGTATGATTTGCGGGCAACTGCGCCAGTTATGCGTCAAGGATTCGGACGAGACATTCCATTTTTTGTACGTTTTCAAACTGGGCAACAACTCCCAATCCGAACCTCGCCAGCGATAGATGCTTTGCTTTACATCGCCTACCACCAGATTTGAATGGCCGCTTGTAGCCGTATTTCCGATTAGCGGCTCGAAATTCCGCCACTGCACGTTCGAGGTATCCTGAAATTCGTCGAGCATGTAGTGGTCAATGGTCGTACCGATACGCTCATAGATAAACGGGGTATCGCAACCAGCAACCAATTTGGACAGCATTTGGGTACAACTCGAAAGCAGCAATGCATGCGTATCCCGTTGGTATTGATTACAAAACTCATTCAAATCATACAACAACGCCATGGCTCGAAAGTTTTGCAAAATCAGGACGATGGTGTTGTATTCGTTAAGATGCTTGTCTTTATAATCAAACAGTTTGGAGACTTGTGCAGACCAACTTGCAACGTATGGTTCGAATCTTTGGGCGACAAGTTTGTTTTCTTTTTTCGCTTTTGTCACCCATTTCGAAACATCATCATTTTCCAATGCCTGCAAGTTAGGCTTAACGTCTCCGCCCATGTCAAGATTTTTCAATGCTCCCACAGAGCCACTCGGTGTTACATTCTCAATCAACCCAGCGTTGTCGATTTCTTCGACCAACGGCTCCTTAATGGCCTGAAATCCAGATTCAATTTCTTTCTTCCGCTTCAACAAATCTTCTTTAATCTGTTCTCTTTCTGTCGGATTCAAATTCATGTCAGGCAAACTGTCGGCAAAGGATTCGTCGAACAGCAACTTACCCAACTCTTTCAAATCATTGGTAAAATCAAAAGATTCTCCATCCGTCAGCCGCTGGTTCACCATTTCTTTTACCCAATCGTACAAATCTTGATTAGCATCAAGCGAGTGCACACATGCATCAATAGCGTTGGACAAGACCACCTCATCGCTCAATTCGACGTCATACGCATGTTTGATATCCAGATCATAGACAAACATCCGTAAAATCTGCTGAAAAAACTCGTCGATTGTCGAAACATGAAAACGCGTATAATCATGCAGCAAGACTGCAAGGCATTTCTTAGCGTCTTCTTGCGATTTGAACGGAGCGTAGCCGGTCGGTGACGATGCCCTTGCAGACAACTCCTTGACAATGCGGCTTTTCATTTCTTCGGTGGCCTTATTGGTGAATGTCACCGCCCACACTTTGCGATAGCCGTTTTCGGGATCAGCCGCCAAATAGTTCAAATATTCTTGCGTCAGCCGATAAGTCTTTCCTGATCCGGCCGAAGCCTCTAAAACCAATAAGCCGTATGCCATATTACATTCCTTTTACCTGATGTCCTTTTTTCTACAAATATTCGCGCAATGGCTTGCGAATGTCACCTTGCAACAGCATTTCGCCATCGCGCACCGATCCGCCCACCGAAAATTTCACCTTAAGTTCCTTGGCAAAATCAAGCAACTCCTGCTCCGTCCCTTCAAATCCTGTTACAATGGTGGCAGGTTTGCCAGAACGGCGTTGGAACGACAGACAGAGATGTTGTTTGACTACCGTCGGTTGTTCTTGAACGGTTTCTTCGGGTTGAACCAGGTCACTATCCGAAAAAGAGTTTCGAAGTGAAGACAAAGCGTCTTGCCAATTATTAGAGGGAGTTTGCATATCTGTTCATTGCGTTAGCATACAAAGTTAAACATTTTTGACAATCGAATCAAGAAAAAAACGTTATCTTTGCAAAATGGGCGTGCAAAAACAAGCCCACGTTCAAACAATGAAAATCATTGCCATAGGTTGGAATTATCCCAAGCACACAAACGAGTTGGAACAGCCCGTTCCGACCGAGCCTACTGTTTTCTGCAAACCCGACTCGGCACTGCTCAAAGATGGCAAAACGATGTACATCCCGGATTTCACCCAACAGCTCGACTACGAATGTGAGTTGGTAGTTCGCATCGACCGGCTGGGCAAAGGCATAGCCGCCAAATTTGCACACCGCTATTACAACGAAGTGGCTCTTGGCATTGACTTTACCGCACGCGACTTGCAACGAAAGTTCCAAGCCGAAGGCAAGCCTTGGGAGTTGTGCAAAGGATTTGACGGATCGGCGATATTGAGCGATTTCGTTCCGCTTACTGAAATAGGAGGCGACATACAAAACCTGCATTTCGAGCTACGCCGTAATGGCGAAACGGTTCAAGACGGGTTTAGTGGCGACATGTTGTTTACGGTCGATCACATCATCGAATTTGTAAGTCGGTATTTCACCCTAAAAACCGGCGATCTGATTTACACCGGCACCCCTGCTGGTGTCGGACCTGTTAACCGGGGCGACCGGCTGCAAGGGTATTTGGAAGGACGAAAAATGTTAGATTTCGATATCAAATGAAACGATTTTGGTGGACATATCTGCTTTTGACGGTATTCGGTTTACTGCAAGCCGAAACGCTACCCGTACAATTGAAATGGAACGAGCCCTGCGTGGTAACCGGAGGTTCGGTCACTTATGTCCGCCCCTGCTTCGACAATGACCTGCCACACGACGGGCTTCCCTACTATAGTTGTCGCATCGATGGACAAGCGCAAGACGGAATCCGACTTACCGACGCGGTCTTTGAGCCTTGCACTCCGCAAGAGATTGCCTTGTTGCAAGACAAAACGATTGACGACTCGATTCGTATTGTACAATACAACACCTCGGCGCGCGGTGTCAGGCAAACCGAAATCGAGTTTTTGCCCATTATTCGCCGAAACAACACGTATCAGCGGTTAGTTTCCGCACAACTGCAAATCAGCCGTCGGCCACAAATGCGCGCAGGCAACCCCTCGAACGTCTACGCCCCTCATTCCAAACTAAGTACCGGCCGTTGGGTCAAAATCGCCGTTGAAAAAACCGGCATCCAAGCCCTTTCCTACTCAGATTTGAGAAGCATGGGGTTTGAAAATCCTTCCAAGGTACGTGTTTTTGGGTATGGCGGCTACCCCATTGCCAACAATTTCAGCGAAGTTTTCCCACGCACCAACGACGACCTGGTTGAGCAGCCCACGCTAACGACCACCAACACCTCGGGTGAACAACAAATCATCTTTTACGGCAAAGGGGCGACAAATCTTTATTTCGACGCGGTCGCCGCGTTTTACCGCCGCATCAACAACCCGTACAGCGACTTGGGCTACTATTTTTTGACCACCGATGCCGGAGAAGGTTTGCATGTCGGTCAGGCAGAACTCCTTGACGAAGAGATTTCGGCAAACTTGTACAAAACCTACTTGGCCCAGCTCTATGAGGATGACAAATTCAACTTGTTGTCATCGGGACAGGATTTTCTCGGCGACAAGTTTTCAAACGTAACACCATCACGCAGTTACACCTTCGAAAGATTTCCCAGCCGCTGCGACGACGTTATCCATGTTTTCGCACGGACTTACAGTACCGCCGGCCGGACAGAGACGTTCTATTCGCCCACCTGCTTTGACGTTACCATCAATGGGAGCTTCAACGAGAACATGATTTGCATGCCCCGCGTCACCAGCGGCACCTCGGCGACAAGCGGACAATTAAACAGCGATTTTATCGACAATGGACATAACCCTGTTGTCATCGATTTTGCATACAAAAACCAGGCTGCCAGCGACGAGGCATATCTCGACTATGCAATCGTATCAGCCGCTTGTCATCTGACTATTCCCGCAGACGGACAGATTGACGTATTTTACCCTTCAGGATTACCTCCCGGCATGTATGCCCGTTATCACATCACGAACGCCAACGCCAAGACACAAATATGGAACATCACCGACCCCGATAATTTGGAGCGTATGCAGGGCGATTTGGTATCAGGGACTTTCTCCTTTACCGCCCCGTACGACTTCGGTATCTCACGCCGGTATGTAGCTTTCGATCCCACCTCCACAAAATTGTACAAGCCGACATTTGTCAAAGAAGTCAAAAATCAGGACTTGCACGGTTTAGGCGATGTCGACATGGTTATTATCAGCCCGACAGCCTACTTGTCAGAGGCCTACCGGTTGGCCGACTTCCACTATCGGCACGACGGTTTGTCGGTCGTCGTTGTGACCCCCGAGCAAACCTACAACGAGTTCACCTCCGGTACGCCCGACCCCGCCGCCTACCGCCTGCTGATGAAAATGCTCTACGACCGCGCCGGCGGCTCTACCAGCCGCATGCCCCGTTCCCTGCTGCTAATGGGCGTCTCGACCTACGACAACCGCGGCCGAGTGCTACCCAAACAAGAGATCCTTTCGTATCAAGACACAGAATCGTTCAAAACCGACGTCACCTACTGCACTGACGACTACTTCGGCTTCCTCGACGACACCGAGGGCGGCGACTTCCGCCGCGACAAGCTCGACATCGCCGTAGGTCGTCTGCCAGTCTATTCGCTTGACGAGTTGAAAACGGTAGTTGACAAAATCATCGCCTACGCCGAAAACGACAACTACACATCGTGGCGCAACCAAATCGTACTCCTTGGCGACGATGGCGACGAGAATATGCACACAAGACAAGCAAACTTGCTGGCCGACTCGCTTGCCGACATCAATGGCGGCTACCAGTACAACAAAATATTTCTCGACGCCTACCCCTTGGTACAAAGCGCCAGTGGCGGTTCGTATCCCGCTGCACGCGAAAAAGTGCTCAATAGTTTGAAAAACGGAGCGTTGGTATTCACCTACGTCGGGCACAGTAGTCCAAACACCCTATCGGCGGAACAGACCATTAACCGAAACGATATCCTCAACATGTACAATTCGGAGATGGCTTTTTGGTTCACGGCCTCGTGCGAATTTTCGAGATTCGATGATGGAAAAGTTTCGTCAGGAATGCAGGTACTGACAACACCCCATGCCGGAATCGGACTGGTATCGGCCGCTCGCGTGGTTTACTCGGACCAAAACTACCGGCTCATGAACACGATTTTCCGCCACCTGCTTCCCAAACAAGGCGAAGAACCGCTGTCAATCGGCGAAGTCTACCGTTTGGGCAAAGTCAATTTGGGCGATGACGACAACAAATTGCGTTATTTTCTGCTTGCAGACCCCGAATTAAAGCTCAACTATCCGCGACAAACCGTCGTCACCGACAGCATTAACGGAGCCTTGCCTGAAGATGCCCAGATGCAGGCGCTCGGACTTGTTACCGTTGACGGACACATCAACGGCATTGACGGAGAATTAGACGACAACTTCAACGGAACCGTCGCCATTACGGTTTACGACAAAGCGGAAACACTTTCGACCTTGGCAAACCGCGAAGGGGCATATCCATTCCAATACACAGATTACCCGAATATGATATTCAAAGGAAATGCAGCTGTCACCAACGGCAAATTCTCCTCGACTTTCATGATTCCCAAAGACATCAGTTACCGCATCGGCAACGGAAAGATTGTCTATTATGCAGCCGCCCCCGACCATGGCACGGACGCAAACGGTTTCAACTACGATTTTCGCGTTGGCGGTTCGGACCCCGACGCCATTTTCTCGGACCAAGGTCCCGATGCGCGTATTTATCTCAACACGCCTAAATTCGCCGATGGCCAAGAAGTGGACAACACGCCGGTGTTTTATGCCCATACCTACGACGAATACGGCATCAATGCCGTGGGCACCGGCATCGGGCACGACATCACCATCAGACTCAACAACGACAAGAACTACACCTTCGTGCTAAACGAGTATTACGAATCGGACCTTGGCAGTTACAAATGCGGCAAAATACGCTACCAACTGCCGGAACTGCCCGACGGCAAATATCACCTCGACTTCAAGGTCTGGAACTTGCAGAACGTATCGACCACCCGCTCACTCGACTTTGTAGTCAACAGCAATTGCAAGCCCGTCATCGACACCTTCTATTGCACCCCCAACCCGGCTACCGACTATGTATGGCTGATTTACGAATACGACCGGCCTAACGATCCTATTGAAGCGGAATTCACCCTGTACAATTTGGTGGGACAACAATGCTGGCAAGCCACCAGCACCGAATTCACCGAAGGACGGGTTGCCGTGAAGTTGGATTTGGGCAACACGCAAAACGCCCGACTCTGTCCTGGCATTTACCCCATAAAACTAAAAATTACCACAAAAGAAGGGGCCTTTTGTTACAAAACATTAAAATTAGTTTTGCAACGACACTGATAATATGAAATTTAACTATCTTTGCCCCGAAAATTTGCATTCACGATTTTCGAAAAAAAATAAAGCCAAGCGAGAGAGTATAATGAAAGCAAAATCTCTACTATCATTACTGGCAGCGGTCGCACTGCCATTCTGCGCACTTGCAGAAGATGAAAATGTCACAACCTACGCACCGATTACCACGGGTGTTTCTTTCTTATCTGTAGCCCCCGACGCACGTGGCGGCGGTTTGGGCGATGTCGGCGGTGCCACCACCCCGGATGTCAATTCGCAATATTGGAATCCCTCCAAATATGCCTTTATCAACGGACAAGGCGGCGCATCGATTTCGTATGTGCCTTGGTTGCGCAAAATCGTTTCTGACATCGACTTGATTTCGGCAAGCGGTTATTACAAAATCAAAGATGTGCAGGCTGTAGCCATGTCGTTCCGTTTCTTCTCCGTAGGCCAGGTATTGATGACCTCGGGCGAGCAAGATCCAGGCATGGAATACAAACCCTACGACCTGGCACTCGACGCCTCTTATTCGCGTATTTTGTCGAAACACTTCTCGATGGGTGTGGCCCTACGTTTCATCTACTCTGACCTGACGGGAGGTTTCACGGCAGAAGGTTCTGAATACACCGAGCCCGGCTGGGCAATCGCAGCCGACATTTCGGGCTATTACGGGCAAAAAGTTGCCTTCGGTTGGGGCAACGGTTTCGGCTCGTTCGGTTTCAACATCTCGAACATCGGTAGCAAAGTTGAATATGGCGATTACAAGAACTCCGCCTTCTTGCCGACCAACTTGCGTCTGGGCGGTAGTTTCACCTTGCCGTTCGACAACTACAACCACATGTCGCTTAACGTAGACATCAATAAACTGCTCGTTCCCGGCCGTCCTATCTACAATGCCGATCTGGAAAGTCAGGAAGAGTACTCTGCCCGTTTGGATGACTACTACAAGATGAGCCCGATCACTGGTATCTTCAAGTCGTTTGCCGATATGCCCGACGGAAGCAAATACAATTTTTCGGACCAACTCAAAAAAGTCATGTTCTCGTTGGGTCTCGAATACGACTACGACCAGCGTTTCTTCGCCCGCATGGGATATTTCAACGAGAGCAAGATCCAAGGCAACCGCAAATATGTCACTTTCGGAGCAGGCTTCAAGCTCAACGTGTTTGAGTTGGATGTTGCATACGTACTTTCCGTCACCAAAAACAATCCCTTGGACCAAACGTTACGTTTTTCGCTTGGATTTAACCTCGGTGGCTTGAAGGAACTGGCCAATAACGACGATATTTAATGAAAATCCGTGTCGGTTTCGGCTATGACGTGCACAAAATCGTTGCCGGCCGCGAGCTTTGGCTCGGCGGTGTGCGCATCGACCACCCATACGGACTGTTAGGGCATTCCGACGCAGATGTCTTGATCCACGCCATTTGCGACGCGTTATTAGGCGCCGCCAACCTGCGCGATATTGGATATCACTTCCCCGACAAAGACGAAAAGTACAAAGGCATAGACAGTAAGATTCTGCTGGCCGAAACCATGTCTCTACTACGAGACAATGGATATGAAATCGGCAATATCGACGCCACCGTAGCCGCCGAGCAACCCAAATTATCGCCCTACATCAACGACATGAAAAAGTGCCTGGCTGCCGTCATGCAAACCGACGCAGACAACATCTCCATCAAGGCCACTACCACCGAGCAATTGGGATTTACCGGCAGAAAGGAAGGTATGGCCGCTTACGCCGTTGTCTTAGTCGAGAAAACTGCTTGAGCCACATTCTGGATTTTCGGTTGCGTTTAAGCAGACAGCCTCCGCTTTTTTTTGAATAGTGTTTGCAGTTTTTTGCAAGAAAAACACTATTTTTGCGTGCAAAAATCAAACACCTGCAAAAGGTTTACACAATGAATATTTCTTACAATTGGCTGAAACAGTACATAGATCTGCAGACAAGCCCAGAAGAAACCGCAGAGAAACTGACTTCACTCGGTTTGGAGGTGGGTACTGTAGAACGCATTCAAACGATTAAAGGAGGTTTGGAGGGATTGGTCGTGGCACAAGTTCTCACCTGCGAAGATCATCCTAACTCCGACCACTTGCACATCACCACCGTTGATTTTGGCGGCGACGCCCCCGCCCAAGTGGTTTGCGGCGCCCCCAACTGCCGCGCTGGTCTGAAGACCATCATGGCCACTTTGGGAACGACCCTATACGATGGTGAGGAAAGTTTCACCATCAAGAAATCAAAAATCCGCGGTGTAGAATCGTTTGGTATGCTTTGCGCCGAAGACGAAATCGGCGTAGGCACCTCGCACGACGGAATCATTGAGCTGCCCGACGACGCTGCAGTCGGCACGCCCGCCAAAGAATGGTACCACATCGAAGACGACGCGCTCATCGAAGTCGACATCACCCCCAACCGCGCCGACGCCGTATCGCACATTGGCGTGGCCCGCGATTTGTGCGCTGCATGGGGATTGCCTCTTAACCGTCCGTCAGTCAAGGCATTCGGCATTGACAACCGCAATTTCGAGATTGAGGTCGAAGTAGCGGACCCGAAACGCTGTCTCCGTTATAGCGGCGTCACCATCGAAGGCGTCACAGTAAAAGAGTCGCCCGATTGGCTGAAAAACCGATTATTAGCTATCGGACAGCGTCCTATCAATAACATTGTCGATATCACCAACTTTATCATCAACGAAATCGGGCAACCCTTACACGCCTTTGACGGCGATAAGATTACCGGTAACAAAATCGTTGTCAGGACAATGCCGGAAGGCACTCCGTTCGTCACGCTCGACGGTGTGGAACGCAAACTTTCGGCCGAAGACCTGGTAATTTGCAACGCCGAGGCGCCGATGTGCCTTGCCGGTGTGTTCGGTGGATTGGATTCGGGCGTAACCGAAAGCACAACCAAAGTCTTTATCGAAAGCGCCTACTTTGACCCCGTCAGCATCCGCAAAACGGCACGTCGCCATGGGCTCAACACCGACGCTTCGTTCCGCTACGAACGCGGCTGCGACCCCAATATCACCGTCTACGCGTTGAAACGCGCCGCATTGCTTATCAAAGAAGTGGCAGGCGGCACAATCTCAAGCGAGGTAACGGACTTGTACCCCTCGCCCATCCCCCATTTCGAAGTGTCGGTAACCTACGATAAAATCAACCGTTTGATTGGTATGAAGATCGCACCCGAGACCGTCAAGAAAATCGTTACAGGTCTTGAGATGGAAATCAAGCGCGAAGATGACGACGGACTGGAACTTCTTATTCCGCCTTATCGTGTCGATGTACAGCGCGACGTGGATGTGATTGAGGATATTCTGCGTGTCTACGGATACAATCAGGTGCCGTTTAGCGAGCATGTGCAAAGCGCCATCAGCTACGCAAACAAGCCCGACAGTACCCGTTTGCAGAACTTGCTGTCGAACCACCTGACTGGTGCCGGATTCAACGAGATTCTCAACAACTCTCTGACCAAAGTCTCCTATTATTCAGCGTTGGAAACTTTCCCCGAGAGTCAGGCTGTTCGCATCATGAATCCACTCGGCAGCGATTTGAGCGTCATGCGCCAGACGTTGCTGTTCGGCGGTCTCGAAACAATTGCGCGCAACCGCAACCGCAAACAAACCGACTTGCGTTTGTATGAGTTCGGATTCTGCTACCACTTCAATGCCGAAAAGGCAAACCCCGAAAAACCATTGTCCCGCTATAGTGAGGAACTGCACTTGGGTATCTGGCTGTCGGGTAGCGGCAACGCCAACTGTTGGACCGATGCCGAGCGCCCGCACACGTTCTTCGACTTGAAGGCTCACGTACTCAACTGTCTGACGCGCATGGGAGTTCCGTTTGCCGCGTGCAAGACCGAGGTTTTCCAATCGGACCTTTACAACCAGGCAATGCGCATCGTGGTCAAGAAGAGCGGCAAGACATTGGCCACCCTCGGCATCGTTAGCGCTAACATCCGCAAATCGTTCGACATCGACGCCGATGTATTCTACGCGGATTTGGAATGGAACAACATTTTGAAAGCCATCGGTGCACACCAGATCACTTATTCGGACATCGCCAAATTCCCCGCTGTAAAACGCGACTTGGCCTTGTTGATTGACAAAGAGGTCACTTTTGAGCAAATCGAGCAAGTCGCCTACGACACCGACAAGAAGTTGCTTCGCAATGTAGTATTGTTCGATGTGTACGAAGGCAAAAACCTGCCGGCCGGCAAAAAATCGTATGCTGTAAGCTTCACCCTTCAGGACGACGAGAAGACGCTCGAAGACAAACAGACCGACGCACTGATGAACCGCCTCATCAAAGCATTCGAAACGAAACTTGGCGCAACTATCCGTTAATCAAAAACAAATTAAAACTACAAATATGGGAAGAGCATTTGAATACCGTAAAGCTACTAAACTGAAACGCTGGGGCAATATGGCCCGCGTGTTCACCAAACTTGGCAAACAAATCACCATCGCCGTTCGCGACGGCGGCAGCGATCCGACAGGCAACCCGCGTCTGCGTATGCTGATGCAGCAAGCAAAAAAAGAGAACATGCCGAAGGAAAACGTTGAACGCGCCATCAAAAAGGCATTTTCGAAAGACGAAGGCAACTACAAAGAAATCAATTACGAAGGATATGGTCCTCACGGAGTAGCCATCTTTGTAGAAGCTGCTACCGACAACAATATGCGTACCTATTCGAACGTCCGCAGTTATTTCTCGAAGTTTGGCGGCAGCCTGGGTTCGACCGGCAGTCTCGAATTCTTGTTCGACCACAAGTGCGTCTATTCAATCGTAGCCAAGCCCGACGTATCGCTCGAAGACCTGGAATTGGAGTTGATTGACTTTGGTGTCGAAGAACTGGAAAAAGATGACGAAGGCAACATTATCTTCTACGGCGACTTCGCCTCTAACGCTGAGATTCAGAAATACCTTGAAGACAACGGCTACGACATTAACAGCGCCGAATTCGAACGTGTTCCTAACAATTACAAGGAAGTGACGCCCGAAGAGCGCGAATCCATTCAAAAGCTTGTTGATCGTATCGAAGAAGACGAAGACGTCCAAAACGTCTACACCAACATGCAACCCGAAGAATAAGTCAGCATTATTCATACAGAGAAAAAAAAATCCTCGGATCAATCCGAGGATTTTTTTTGAGAGATTTACTTTTTCACTCTGTCTGCATTCTTCTCCACAAAATCCTTCCACGATTTGAAGGGCTTTTCTGAAACGGGACGCCCCATCTGCAAGAAATGGCAGTAAGCCAGTCCGACCGCATCCGAAGCGTCCATTTGCGGCAGCATTTGTTCATCAGGGATATGCAGCATACGCTGTAACATAGCGGCCACCTGCTCTTTCGAAGCCTGTCCATTGCCTGTTATCGCCATCTTGACTTTCAGTGGCGCATACTCGTGTACCGGGACATTGCGGTACACAGCGGCCGCCATGGCCACTCCTTGCGCACGTCCAAGTTTTAGCATAGACTGCACGCTTTTGCCATAAAACGGAGATTCGATCGAAAGTACGGTCGGATGGTATTCGTCAACCAGCGACAACACACGTCTGAAAATACGGTCCAGCTTGTCGTAATGCGACGGCACCTTGCGCAAATCAAGCACACCCATCGCAAGCAGTTTCGGCTTGCGATTCGCAATTTCGAGCAATCCGTACCCCATCACCGTCGTACCTGGGTCTATTCCTAAAATAACAAACGGGTCAGATGGCAAAAGTGTTTTGACGTCAGACATATCTGCGGCATTATTTGTCGGTGCGTACGTCAACTCCCCACATCAGTTTGTCGCGAAGGGTTTGGAAATAAGTGTGTCCGCGACGTTTGGCAACCATAATGGAATATGGGGCTTTGGTAATGAGCAACCGCTCTCCCGCCGACATTTCCCGACTGCGTCCGTCAAGCGACACCAAAAAGCTGCCGTTACGGCTTTCGACTTCGAGCGAAATACTCCACTCGTCTGGAATCACCACCGGCCGTTGGTTCAAGCTGTGGGGGGCGACCGGCGACAAAATCAGACTTTTGTTTTGCGGAGCCATGATTGATGAGCCCACACTCAGCGAATAACCGGTCGATCCTGTGGGGGTGGCGACAATCAGTCCGTCGGCGCGATAGGTGCAAAGATATTCTCCATCGACCACCGTATGCACCTTGATCATCGACGAAGAGTCGACTTTGAGCAACGCCACCTCATTGAGCGCATGACCGATGTGCTCGAGGCCGTCTGACGTGCGTTTCGACAAGCACAACACACTACGAGGCTCTGTCGTATAGCCGTTTGCAAATATCTCGTTAATCGCCGTAGTGATTTCGTCACCGCTGACATCAACCATAAAGCCCAAATGTCCGAGATTGATTCCGAAAATAGGAATTTCACGGCTGCCGACCGCATCGGCTGTCTTCAGAAACGTGCCGTCACCACCCAAACTGAACGCCATATCGGCCTGCCAGTTTTCTCCTATCTGCAGCAACGTGCTTTCGGCAGGCAATGACACCTGTTGTGTTTGCAAAAAAGCAGCCACTCCCGATTCGAAACACATCGAAACCTGTTTGTCGGACAATGCCGCTATCAGTTCACGACAAGCGTCGGCAAACCCTTTTTTGTGTACGCTTCCAAATACGGCGACTTTCATTTGATATTGAGTTAATTAAAACGACACTTCCCCGCTTTTCCTTAGCAATACGGGTGATGTTCATAAAATAACAACTGATAAGGATACAAATCGGCAAGAAATCATTATCTTTGCTTGGTTTTTTGAATCCACTGCAAAGTAAATCATTTTTTTGCAAAGTAATGACAACATTAAGCGTAAATATCAACAAGGTAGCCACAATTCGCAACGCACGCGGGGGAAACATCCCGAATGTCGTACAAGTGGCACTTGACTGCGAGGATTTTGGCGCTGACGGTATCACCGTCCACCCCCGTCCCGACGAACGGCATATCCGTTATCAGGACGTTAGGGATTTGAAAGCCGTATTAACCAAAGAATTCAATATCGAAGGATATCCTAACCAGAAGTTTGTCGATTTGGTATGCGAAGTGGTGCCCACGCAAGTCACATTGGTACCCGACCCGCCAGAGGCGCTGACATCAAGTGCCGGCTGGGACACCATCAGGCATTTCGGTTTTTTGCGCGAGGTTGTCAAAACTTTTCAAGCAAAAGGTATCCGTACTTCGATTTTTACCGGCACCGACCCCGGCATTATACGCAAAGCCGCCGAAACCGGCACCGACCGCATCGAGCTCTATACCGAACCGTATGCATCGATGTACGAAGACGACCGCGAAATGGCCATCGCTGACTTTGTCATCGCCACCGAGATCGCCAAGCAGGAGGGGCTCGACGTCAATGCTGGTCACGACTTGAGTCTAAAAAACCTCGCCTATTTCCACCAACGCATTCCGGGCATTGCCGAAGTGTCGATCGGGCACGCATTGATTTCGGACGCTCTTTATCTGGGACTAAACCAAACGATTCAGCAATATAAACAACAATTAAATTCAAAGCAATGACTCTTGCAAACATTCTGTTACAAGTTCAGAACGCCGCCTTCGCTGCGGCAGCCGACACCGCTTCTCTAAATACAGACGCATTGGCCGAAGGCCAGACCAGCCAGTCTCTCTGGGAACTTGCCAAAGCCGGTGGTCCGTACATCATGATTCCACTGTTGATTTTGTCGATTATCGCCGTGTACATTTTCATCGAGCGTATGATTGTCATCAACCGCGCGTCGAAAGAAGACAAATCGTTCATGGACCGCATCAAGGACTATATTACCGACGGTAAAATCGACTCGGCGACCAAGTTGTGCCAACAAGCCAACACGCCGTCGGCCCGTATGATTGAAAAAGGCATTTCGCGCTTGGGCAAACCGATGAACGACGTGCTGGTTGCCATCGAAAATGTCGGCAACCTCGAAACTAACAAACTCGAAAAAGGGTTCAACATGCTGGCGACCATTTCGGGTGGCGCCCCGATGCTCGGATTCCTCGGTACGGTTACCGGTATGATCCGCGCATTCATGGACATGGCCAACCAAGGCAACAATGTCGACATCACCACATTGGCTGGCGGTATTTACGAAGCCATGGTAACGACCGTTGCAGGTTTGGTTGTAGGTATCATCGCTTATTTCGCCTACAACTTCCTCGTATCGAAACTTGACAGTGTTGTACAACAGATGGAGCTCAAAGCCATCGAATTCATGGATTTGCTCAACGAACCCATCAACTGACGAACTATGGCGCTCAAAAAAAGAAATAGGGTAAACGCCTCATTCAACAACTCGTCCATGACGGACTTGGTGTTCCTGTTGTTGATTTTCTTCATGATCACCTCAACAGCCGTAACCCCAAGTGCCATCAAACTGTTGTTGCCGCAAAGCAGCAGTCAGACAGCGGCCAATCCGCTGACCCGACTCTATATCGACGCTAACATCCGGTATTATGTGGCACAGAACAAGCAGAAGGAACAAGAAGTGACATTTGAAGACATCGAACCTTACTTGCAAGCTTCGGTAGATGCCAATCCCGACATGTACATTGCGCTTTATGCAGACGAAACGGTTCCTTACCGCGAAATCGTCAAAGTGCTGAATATCGCCAACCGCAACAAATTCAAATTAGTAATCGCTACCCGTCCGCTACGCGAATGAAACCTTACAAGGATAACGACAAATCGGCCAAAGTGGCAGGTGCAGTGGGTACCATTACGGTGCACCTTGTACTGCTGTTGCTATTGCTATTCGCCATTACCATTACGTTGGATCCTCCCGAGGAGGAACAGGGGTTGACGGTCAATTACGGCACCTCCGACTTGGGAAGCGGCTTGTACGAGCCCGCTCCGCAAAGTGCCATCGAAGACCAGTTGGTAGACGAACCCGCCGAGGCTGTGCCAACGGCAAGCAGTGCCCCCACCACGCCTTCGGCCCCCGACGATTTGATTGCGCAAGAAACCGAAGAGTCGCTGGCCATCAAGCGTGCCGAAGAGAAAAAGAAAAAAGAGGAAGCCGAGCAGCGTCGCATAGAGCAGGAACGTATTGCAGCCGAGAAAGCCAAAAAGGCTGAGGAAGAACGGATTGCCCGCGAAAAGGCTGAGGCCGAAGCCAAGAAGAAGGCCGCCGAAGAGGCCAAGAAAAAGCAAATTGCCTCATCTACAAAGAATGCCTTCAGTGGCACTGGCGGTGTAGGTACAAGCAACAACTCGACCGGGCAAGGCACAGGAGCCAGCAGTGGCAACCAAGGAAATCCCTTGGGCTCTGCCGCCAACGGCGGGTTAAACGGTTCTGGACAAGGTACGGGCAATGGAGCCGGCTACAGTTTGGCCGGACGTTCCATATCGGGCAAGCTTCCGCAACCTTCGTACAATAAAAATGAATCGGGCACGATTGTGGTTGCCATCGAAGTGGATGCCAACGGCAATGTGATTTCGGCCAAGGCCGGTGCACAAGGCACCACTATCGGCGACGCCAGTATGCGCAAGGAGGCCGAAAATGCCGCCATGAAGGCCAAATTCAACGGAATTTCGGGCAACACCGTACAATCAGGAACGATTACCTATCATTACAAATTGAATTAAACAGCTACCCAATATGAGCAACCAACGTTACATGATGCGAGGTGTTTCGGCCTCAAAAGAAGATGTGCACAACGCCATCAAGAACATTGACAAGGGAATCTTCCCGAAAGCGTTCTGCAAAATTATTCCCGATATCTTAGGCGGAGACCCCGAATACTGCAACATCATGCATGCCGACGGTGCAGGCACCAAGTCGGCGCTGGCATACATGTACTGGAAGGAGACTGGAGACCTCGGCGTATGGAAGGGTATTGCACAGGATGCCATTGTCATGAATACCGACGACCTCCTTTGCGTAGGTGCCGTCGACAACATCCTGGTGTCATCCACCATCGGGCGCAACAAGATGCTGATTCCCGGTGAAGTCATCTCAGCCATCATAAACGGTACCGACGAGCTGTTGGCAGAACTGCGTGACATGGGTATCGGCATCTATCCCACCGGA
>JAGACJ010000068.1 GCA_017614195.1 Paludibacteraceae bacterium | reverse complement strand
ATATCGTGATTGTTCATGACAATCCGTATAGCTTTATTTTGAATCGCAAACCGCTGAGTATCCTGTCGGTACCCGGTGCCAAGGACTGCTGTATCGAGTTTAACTCGATGAGTAAGAGCCACAATATGCCGGGGTGGCGTGTCGCCATGTTGGCTTCGAACGCCCAATTTGTCCAATGGGTGCTAAAAGTGAAAAGCAACATTGATTCGGGTATGTTCCGTGCAGTGCAAATGGCCGCGGCAACTGCGCTCCACAATGATGAGGCATGGCATTCTTCATTGAATTACGAGTTGTATAAAGACCGCCGCGATGTTGCGGAACGTATTATGGCTACTTTGGGTTGCTCGTTTGACAAAAAACAAACCGGCATGTTTTTGTGGGGGCGGATACCCGACAAATATGTCGATGTTGAAGAATTGACCGAAAAAGTCTTGCACGAAGCCAAGGTCTTCCTTGTTCCCGGATTTATTTTCGGCAGCAACGGCGCACGTTATATCCGCATTTCGCTTTGCGCCACCAAAGAAAAGTTGTCGGAGGCTTTGGAACGAATTAACAAGCTGGACTTATGATTGAATGACAATAAATTAAATAGATAATAGTAATGGAAATAGAACCGATTTTGTTACCAGGCGTAGATAACAAACGCCCGATAGTGATTGCAGGCCCATGTAGTGCCGAAACAGAAGAGCAGGTGATGGAAACTGCCAAGCAACTGGCCGAACGCAATGTCAAGATTTTTAGAGCTGGTATCTGGAAACCGCGTACCAAACCGGGCGGCTTCGAAGGTATTGGAGTTGACGGATTGAAATGGCTGCAACGCGTGAAAGCCGAAACCGGCATGTATGTTTCGACCGAGGTGGCTACCGAAAAACATGTGTTCGAGGCTTTGAAACACAATGTGGATATATTGTGGATTGGCGCCCGCACATCAGCCAATCCCTTTGCTATGCAGGAAATTGCAGATGCGTTGAAAGGGGTGGATATTCCGGTATTGGTCAAAAACCCGGTCAATCCCGACATCGAGTTGTGGATTGGGGCGCTCGAGCGTCTGAATAATGCCGGTATCAAAAGGTTAGGGGCCATTCACCGTGGTTTCAGTACCTACGACAAGAAGATTTACCGCAATCAGCCGCAATGGAACCTGCCGATCGAATTGCGCCGCCGCCTGCCCAATCTGCCGATTATCTGTGATCCGAGCCACATCGGAGGTAAACGCGAGCTGATCGCCCCGCTTTGCCAGCAAGCCATGGACCTCGGTTTCGACGGTCTGATTGTGGAGTCGCACTGCAATCCCGACAAGGCCTGGAGCGATGCCTCGCAACAGGTGACCCCCGCGATTTTGGAATACATACTCAATATGCTGGTGATTCGCGACACCCAACAGTCGACCGAGAATCTGGCCGAATTGCGTAAGCAAATCGACTCGATTGACAATGATTTGCTTGAAATGCTGGCTAAGCGGATGCGTGTGAGCCGCGAAATCGGAACCTACAAAAAAGAGCATAACGTGCAAGTCTTGCAGGCCGAACGTTACGACGAAATCATGCAAAAACGTGTGATATTGGGCGAAACACTGGGTATGTCGGGCGAATTTGTAAAGACCTACCTCGAGGCAGTGCATGCCGAGTCGGTACGTCAGCAGTTGGAAATTGTCAATAACAAGTAAGTTATGAAAATCTTGATTATGGGTGCCGGTAAGATGGGCACTTTTCTCACAGACGTGTTGTGCATGAAGCACGAAGTGGGGTTGTTTGACAAACAGCCAGAACGGTTGCGCTTTGTGTTCAACACCCAGCGCATGACTTCGTTCGATGAGGTGAAGGAATTCCAGCCAGAAATGCTGATTAACTGTGTGAGTCTGAATCATACTTTCGATGCGTTTCAGGAAGTAATGCCTTATTTGCCGAAAGATTGCATTTTGTCGGACATTGCTTCGGTAAAGACCGGACTTCCCGAATTTTATAAAAAATGCGGTCATCGCTTTGTTTCGACTCACCCCATGTTTGGCCCGACATTTGCCAATCTGGGCAATTTGAGCACGCAAAATGCCATTATCATCGCCGAGTCCGACCACATGGGCAAGTTGTTCTTCAAGGATTTGTACGAATCGTTGCACCTCAATATCTTTGAATACACTTTTGTGCAACACGACGAAACAATTGCCTATTCGCTGTCGATTCCGTTTGTGTCGACCATGACTTTTGCCGCCGTGATGAAACATCAGGACGCACCGGGTACGACCTTCAAGAAACACATGGATATTGCGCGGGGCTTCTTGTCAGAAGATGATTATCTGATTACCGAAGTGCTTTTCAACCCGTTCACGTCGGCGCAGGTCGCCAAGATTCGCGAACAACTCAAGTCACTGATCGAAATCATCGACAACAAGGATACCGAGGCATTGAAAACCTATCTCGGAAAACTTCGGAAAAATATAGAATAAAAAAAACGGGCGGGAGCCCGTTTTTTATTGTTGTCTATGCCTCAAGCAACGCCTCGGTCAGCGCCCAGACTTTGCCGATGCTCGACAGTTTGAGCCGTTCGGCGGGCGAGTGGACGTCGCGTAGTGTCGGACCAATCGAAATCATGTCGAGTTGTGGGTAACGTTGGCGGAAAACGCCACATTCCAACCCTGCGTGAATGACTTTGACGGCGGGAGATTTGCCGAATAACCGGGTGTAGGCTTCGACGGCTTGTCTGACAAGCGGTGACTCAAAGTCGGGCTTCCAGCCCGTATATTGGCCACTGATGTAGGGGAGTGCCTTGTATTGTGCGAAATGCTCGTATATGCCGAATGCAAGTGCCGATAAAGCGGCGTCGTCTGACGAGCGTTGGCTCGTATGCACGGCAATGTATGAGGTTGTAGTGGTATTGCCTTTGTCGTCGGGTTCGGAAACAATGTCCTCGCGCTTGACCGATGCAAGGTTGGTGGATGTCTCAACGATGTCGGGCAATGTCTCGCTCCATGCGACTACTCCGTGGCGGCAATTGGCAATGGCGTTGGTGAGGTTTTGGCTCAAGGCGCTTGTAAAAACTTCTTTCGGAAGCGGGGTGCTTGAAAGTGTCCCTTGCAGTTGTGGCTCGTCTTGCAGCCATTGTTCTTCGACTTCTGCCCAATAGATATTCCAGTCAATGCGTATTTGCTCTTTCTCTCGGATGGGGATAGCGATGACAGCTTCGGCTTCGCGGGGAATGGCATTGTGGAGGTTGCCGCCTTTAATCTCGGCAATGCGTACTTCATAACGCTGCGACTCTTGTTCTAAGAATTTTCCAAGTAACAATAGCGCGTTGGCTCGGTGAAAGTGAATGTCGCTGCCACTGTGACCGCCTTGCAATCCTTTGATAATTAGCTTTATGCCAAACATTGTAGGTTGCGTTTGCTCCTGTTCGATGGGAAATAACGCGGTGGTTTCGCAGCCGCCTGCACATCCGACAATGAACTCGTCGTCTTCTTCCGAGTCCAAGTTGATGAGCTTGCGCGATTGTAACCAGCCGGCCTGTAGCTCGGACGCACCTGTCAATCCTGTCTCTTCGTCAACGGTGAACAGGGCTTCGATGCGGTGCGGACTGTCTGACAACAATGCTGCGAGGGCAATGGCCATGCCGATGCCGTCGTCGGCACCCAGCGTGGTGCCGCGTGCGCGCAGCCACCCGTCCTCTTCGTAAGTTTGGATCGGGTCTGTCTCAAAATTATGACGGGTGTCGGCTGTATTTTCGCACACCATGTCCATGTGCGCTTGCAGACAGATGCTCTCGGCAGGACCCGGTTTTACAACCAAAACATTGCCAATCGCGTCGGTTTGCGCCGACAATTGGTGTCGGCGCGCGAATTGCAGCAGATAGTCGCGAATTTGGGATTCGTGCTTGGACGGACGGGGAACTGCACAGATTTCACCAAAGATTTGTAAGATGTCGTTAGCGGTTATTTTCATGGAATTATCAACAAATTGACGCAAAGTTACAAAAAGATTCCGTAGGCAAAGTAAAGTTTTTGTATATTTGCAACTCACATGTATTGTGTATGACGAATACCATGTTGATTACATTTTTTCTGGCTGTCGCGTTGATGTTGCCTTTGATTCTGCTGATGGGTTATCGCGTTTTCTTTTCGAGAAACGGCAGATTCCCCAACACGCATGTATCAGGTAGCGCCGCTTTGCGCAGAAAGGGAATCGGTTGTGTGCAGTCGCAAGACCGCGAGGCGCGTCGCGAGGTGGTCGCTGAAGCGCGTCGCGAACGATTGGCACATGACCGGCAAACTCAGTCGTTAGATGAAGAAAATAACTGATATTCAATAATTTAAATTTGAAATGAAAAAAGATTGGATGATATACGGTATGGGAGCCGTATTGTTTGTGGCAGTAGTTGTATTGTATGTGATTTGTTTGACCGGCAAATGCCAGTCGTCAAATAAAGACGCGGTTGTAAGTGTTGTCGAGGCAGGCGAGCGTATGCCGATCGCATACGTCAACAAGGACACACTGTTGCAAAAATATGACTTGTATGTCGAAATGCAGGAACAACTGAAAATGGAGGAAAGCCGTTCGAGAAAACAAATTGAGCAGAAGGCACAGGAATTGCAGAAAGCTCAGGCTGAATTTCAGGAAAAATACGAAAACAACGCTTTCTTGAACCAGCAGCGTGCACAGTCGGCTTACAACGACTTGATTAAAAAACAGCAGAATCTGCAGGAAATGGATGCCCGTTTGTCTGACGAACTGATGCAAAAACAGGCTAAGCTGCAAAAACAGTTGCGTGCAACTATCGATTCCGTTATCCGTGTGTATAATGCAGAGAAAGGTTATCAGATGATTATCGGGAATACGGCAGGTATCGGTATCCTTGATGATTTGCTCTATGCCGACCCGAGTTACGACGTGACCGACGAAGTACTCGAATTTCTTAACAAAAAAGAAGAATAATGGTGCCGGACAAGCGCTTGCGTATTGTTTACATGGGGACTCCCGATTTTGCGGTGGAGCCTTTGCGTGCCATGCTTGAAGCCGATTTCAATGTCGTGGGGGTGGTGACTATGCCCGACAAACCTGCCGGTCGTGGACATCATTTGCTCGAATCGCCAGTGAAGAAGTTTGCAAAGGAGCATGATTTGCCTTTGTTGCAACCAGTCAAGCTGCGCGACGAAAACTTTTTGATAGACCTGAAAACGTGGGATGCTGATTTGCAGGTAGTTGTAGCGTTCAGAATGTTGCCCGAGGTGGTGTGGAACATGCCTCGTTTGGGTACGCTGAATCTGCATGCCTCGTTGTTGCCCGAATATCGAGGGGCTGCCCCCATTAACTGGGCGATTATCAACGGGGAGACAAAGACGGGTGTCACCACATTCTTGTTGAAACACGAAATTGATACGGGTAATCTGCTGATGCAGGAGGAGGTGGATATTCTGCCAACCGACAACGTGGGTTCTTTGCACGACAAGTTGATGAATTTGGGCGCTGACGTACTGGTGCGTACGCTTGAGCGTATCGAAGCCGGAGATTTGACGGCTGTCCCGCAAGACGAGTCGAAAGCCATCAAGCCGGCCCCCAAGATATTCAAGGAGGATTGTCGTATTTCATGGGAGCGGCCTGTCGGATATATCAATAATTTTATCCGGGGCTTGTCGCCGTATCCCGCAGCATTCACCGATGTGAATGTGGGTAAGGGTGAAATCATGTCTATGAAGATTTTCAGTGCGCGTCCGCTCCAAACGGCTGTCAATGTAGCTCCAGGGACGATGGATACGGATGGAAAGACCTATCTGCGTTTTGCTGCGAATGACGGTTGGATTGAAGTGCTTTCGGCGCAATTGCCAGGCAAGAAACCCTTGGACGTCAAGGAACTGCTTAGAGGAACAAAATTTTACTAATCATAATCAAGAACACTATGAAAAGAACTGTATTAATGGTTGCGGCAATGGCTGTTACAACGATTGTGTGCGCAAACGGTCTTAACAACGCATGGCAATTGACTACGGCTGCAAGCAAACAAGTGAAAACCGTGGACCTGCCTTACACATGGAATGGTGAGGACGGACAAGACGGAGGTAACAATTATTTTAGAGGCGAGGGTGTCTATACCAAAGAGGTTGAAGTACCCGCCGATTGGAAAGGCAAAACGGTCTATATGAAAATCGGTGCCGCCAATATGGAAACGACCTTGTCGGTCAATGGCGAGCAAATCGGTTCGCATATCGGAGGCTATGCCAGTTTCATGATGGAAGTAACCCAGTCGTTGAAATACGGTGAGTCCAATACGATTGAAATCAAAGTCAGCAACAGCAAAGACATCGTCAGCCCTCCGTTGAGTGCCGACTTTACTTTCTACGGAGGCATTCTGCGTCCGCTGTCGTGGGTGGTAAAAGACAATTGTAGTTTCAATCCTAACCCTGTAGTGAAAAACAAACTGTTCGGTTCAAAACGTATCGCAGCTGCCTCAACGCGTGTCGAGCAGTATCAGGTAAGTGCCGATGAGGCAACGGTCGGTCTGCGCGCATTCTTGCGCAACGGAACGGCAGAGTCTGCCTCCTTCCGTTTGAAATCTCGTTTGGAGGACGCTTCGGGCAAAGTGGTTTGCTCTACCGACACCACTTTTGAAGTAGCCGCATGGAATGAACCTGAAGTGCTTTTGAATTGGAATGTAAAGCGTCCTCATTTGTATCAGGGCAAATCTGATCCGTATATGTACCGCGAAATTTCGGAACTGTATGTCAATGGTCAGTTGAAGGATACCGATTGCCAGCCGGTGGGCTTGCGCTCGATGCGTATCGACCCGGCAAACGGCTTTTATCTGAACGGCCAGCCCTATCGGCTGTATGGTGTATGCCTGCATGAGGAAATGCCTCACAAAGGACGTGCCGTATCAGACGAAGACCGTAAGTTGTCGGTCGATGTGATGCGCGAAACAGGTCTGAACTATTTCCGTTTGGCACATTACCAACACGGTGATTTTACCTACAACTATCTCGATTCGCTCGGTATCTTCTGCTGGACCGAAGTTCCTGTAGTCAATAGCGTTGGCATGAACGACTCTGAAAACAAGGTGTTCCAAACCAATGCTGTCAGCCAAATGTATGAGTTGGTAATGCAACTTTATAATCATCCGAGTATCATTGTTTGGGGATTGAGCAACGAAGTGAACTACCAGCCGGGTATCGATCCGACTTATACGATCAAGGCACTCAACGAAGTGGTGAAGTCGCTTGACCGTCACCGTCCGTCAGTAGTTGCCGCCATGTTCCCCGAGAAACTGACCAATTTTGTGCCGGATGCATACGCTGTCAACCGTTATGACGGTTGGTATTATGGCAAAATCGAGGATTTTGGCAATGTCATGGATGAATTGCATGAGAAATATCCTTATCGTCCCATCGGTGTCAGCGAATATGGTGTCGGCGCCAATGTTACCCATCACCAAGACATCGCCGCCCCCATTGAGGAGGGTGGCCAATTCCACCCCGAGGAATACCAGTCGCATTTCCACGAGTCGTACTGGAAGATGATTAAGGACCGTCCGTTTATATGGAGCTCATCGGTATGGGCCGGTTTTGATTTCGCCGTTGACAGCCGCAACGAAGGTGGTGTGCCGGGTCGCAATGATAAAGGTTTGGCCTCGTTCGACCGTCAGACCCGCAAGGATGCGTTCTATTGGTACAAAGCCAATTGGAACAAAGACGAAACTTTTGTCTACATTACCAGCCGCCGTTATACCGAACGCAAGGCAGGTGTGCAAGCCATAAGGGTTTATGCCAATTGCGACGAAGTCGAACTGTTCGTTAACGGCAAGTCGCAAGGAGTACAAAAGGTTAGCGATTGTCTGGCTATTTGGCAGGCAAAACTCAAAAAAGGCAAAAATACGATTCGTGTCGTAGCGCCGGGCAACGAGAAGTTGTCTGATGAGGTGGTTGTAACCGCTAAGTAATTGATGATATCAGATGGCATTGATTGCGAAAGAAACGATAGCTCAAGTGTTCGAACGGGCCCGCATCGAAGAGGTGGTGGGTGAATTCGTCTCATTGAAACGCGCAGGTTCCAATTTGAAGGGATTGTGTCCGTTTCACAACGAAAAAACGCCTTCGTTTGTCGTTAGTCCACAAAAGAACACCTGCCATTGTTTCGGATGCCATAAAGGCGGTGGCCCAGTCAATTTTTTGATGGAGCATGAAAATATGACTTATCCCGAAGCAATCACGTATCTTGCAAAAAAATATGGTATAGAGGTGGTCTATTCTGGTGGAAATCTCGATGAAGAAAAGGAAAAAATTTCGCAACAGCAAGCCATGTTCAATGCCAATGAATATGCCGAGGGGGTGTTTCAAGACAATCTTTGGAATACCCCGGCCGGCCGTTCGATCGGGTTGTCTTATTTTCGGGAACGCGGTTTCTCTGACGATATCATCAGAAAGTTCGGTTTAGGTTACAGCCTCGACGATTATCACGCTTTCTCTAAAGAAGCCTTGGCGAAGGGGTATTCAAAAGAAATTCTGTTGGCCAACGGTTTGGTTGCGCAGAATGACCAGCAGAAAATCTACGACCGCTTTCGGGGCAGGGTCATGTTCCCTGTTTATACCCAGTCGGGTAAAGTGGTGGCTTTTGGCGGAAGAACACTGAAAAAAGACAAGGAGGTGGCCAAATATGTCAATTCTCCCGAATCGCTGATTTACAACAAGAGCAAGGAGTTGTATGGCTTGTTCCAGTCTTCCCAAACCATTCGCCGTCTGAAAACTTGTTATCTGGTAGAAGGGTATGCCGATGTCATCTCGATGTTTCAGGCGGGAGTGACCAATGTGGTGGCTTCTTCAGGAACGGCTCTGACCCACGAACAAGTCATGCGAGTCGTCCGTATGGTGGGGGCTGAAGATGGTTTGGTGGTAATGCTTTATGATGGCGACTCGGCGGGTATTCATGCGTCGCTTAGGGGTATGGATATGTTGTTAGAAACTGGTGTTGATGTCAAAGTGGTGGTCCTGCCCGAGGGTGAAGATCCGGATTCGTATGCCCAGAACCACGACGCTGCCGAATTGATTGCTTATCTCGAAGGCCAAAGAAGTGATGCTATAGAGTTTAAAATCAACCAGTTGATTAAGGAACATCCGCTCACAGACCCTCGCTCAAAGCGTTTTCTTATTGGCGAAGTCGCCCAAAGTGTCAAACTTTTGCCCGATCCCATTTTGCGGTCCGAGTATGTAAAAAAGGTGGCCAAAATATTGGATACCGAAGAGCAAACCTTGCTGAAATATGTCGAGGAAGAACGTAAGAAATACATAGAGGCGCAGAAGAAAACGACTGTTCAGACACCATCTCAAGCAGTATCTCAAACAGCACCTCAACCTGCTGTTCAGACGGTGGAGATTTCTCATCAGGAGTCTGCGGTGACCTCTGTCACTTCTCGCAAGTCTCCGGTTTACCAGTCCGAATGTAATTTGCTGGCCACATTAATTCGGTATGGCAATGAAACTATTTATTTTGAATTGAATCCGGATATCGGTTTGCTGACTCCGTCATGGAGCGCAGCCGTGATGAAGGGCAACAACGAACTGATTAGTTGTACAGGGTTTGAATATATCATCCAATGCCTGAATGACAATGATTTGCAGTTTACAGACGAACACAATCAGCATATTTTTAACGAAATTCTTGAGCATTCCGAAGACATATCGTCGTATTTCATGAATCATCCTGATTTGGAAACGCAGCGTTATATCAATAGAATTTTAGGCGATTATCTGGTGGAGGACGAACAGGAAGCCAATCACGAACTGAAATGTGCCAAAGTGATTTATCGGGTGTTCTTTGAGTATCAGTATGCGATTATTGAAGAAAAAATAGAACAGTTGAAAGACAAAATGGCGACATCCGACGAAGAGGCAGTGAAACTCGATGCTATGGCGAATATTCAGACATTGAAGAACCTGCAGAAACAGATATCCAAATTGTTGGGAGGTCGCTCCTATATAGCAAGCAACAAATGAATACAGCGCTATTTTGGCAACATTTTGCGGCCTTGTCTGCAGTGCCGCGTCCGTCGCACCATACTGCGGCGGTAGCTGACTTTTTATTGGATTTTGCCCGGCAGCATGGGGTCGGGGCAGAGCGTCTTCCAGGAGGTAATATCTTGGTTCTCCTGCCCGCATCGAAAGGCTTGGAAGATCGCCCTACACTGATTCTGCAAGGTCATATCGACATGGTGCCGCAATGTGCCGAGGGGGTGGAGCATGATTTTCTTCACGACCCGATTACCACCTATATCGAAAATGGTTGGATGTATGCCAAAGGCACTACGCTTGGCGCCGACAACGGCATCGCTGTAGCTGCGATGATGACCATTATCGCGGACAAATCCATTCAACATCCGGCACTTGAGTGCTTGTTTACCGCCGACGAAGAGGTGGGTATGCTCGGTGCATTTGCTTTGCAACCAGGTGTGCTTAAGGGTCATACGTTGCTGAATCTCGATACCGAGGACGAGCGGGAGTTGATTATCGGATGTTGTGGGGCAACCCGTGCGTCGTGCAAATTCACTTTTGTCCCAGAGGCTGTTCCTGAAGACGACGAGGCCTATTGTCTGACGGTCAAAGGATTGTTAGGAGGCCATTCCGGTATGGATATTCATCTGCCTCGGGCGAACGCCATTAAAGTGGCTGCGCATATATTGAAAACACTTGTGCGCGATTATGAGGCACGATTGGCATCTGTCGACGGTGGCAATGTCGTCAATGCAATTCCGCGCGAGGCCAAGGTTGTGTTTACCGTTCCGCCCGACAGCGAAGACGATTTGTATGAACTGATTGCCGAGTATCAGCACATTTTCGAGAACGAATATCCTGACGAAAAAGATCTGTATCTGCAAATTGAACATGCAGACCTTCCGGCTTCGGTTCTACCCGAATTTGTACAAGATGATATCATCAATGCGCTAATTGCCGTTCCGAACGGTGTTTACCGCTATATGCCACAGATGCCTTCGACGGTCGAGACATCGTCGAATCTGGCCAGTATCGCCACGAACGAAAAAACGGTCGAGGCCGACTTTTTATTCCGTAGTATGCTGTATTCGATGAAAGGCGAAGTTCGCTCGATGATTGAAAGTGTCTTTTCGCTGGCGGGCGCATCTGTGCATTTCTGGGGCGATTATGATGGTTGGGAACCCAATGTCTATTCGCCGATTCTGGCAAAAGCAAAAACGGTTTATCAGTCGGTAATGGGACGCGAGGCGGAGGTCCGTTCGGTCCATGCCGGTCTCGAATGTGGCATTATTGCCGGGGCGTATCCCGATATGGATATGTTGTCGTTCGGCCCGAACCTTGAACATCCGCACACACCTTCTGAGCGTGTCGAGGTGGCCAGCGTTGACCGTTTCCTACAATTTTTGGAACAATTAATGCTCGCTTGATTTTTTGCGCAGTGTAAACAGGAACTCTACACCTCCTCCGGCGTGGGGCTTGGCCGAAATACGCCCTTGATGGAACACAATGGCGTTTTTGACAATAGCGAGTCCCAATCCTGTTCCTCCCAATTTGCGCGAACGTCCTTTGTCGACTCGGTAGAATCGGTCAAAGATTCTGCTCAAGTGCGTTTCGTCGATACCTACACCATTGTCGGCAAACGAGAAATAGTAGAACTCGTTGTCGGTACGATAGCACGAAATGGTTATCTGAATGTTGGTGCCGGCATAGTGCAAACTGTTGTCGGTGAGGTTTCTGAATATCGAGTACAACAACGATTGGTTGCCTTCTATCATCAGTTCTGCCGGTAGGTCGCAATCTACTTTGAATTGTTTTTCTTCGAGCTGTAGGGCTACGTCTTGCAGTACTCCGTTAATAATCTCGTGCAGGTTAACGGGTTCTTTTGCAAATATCTCGGATGCCTCGTCGAGCTTGTTGAGTGTCGAAATGTCTTGCAGCAGGTAGGTGAGGCGTACGGCTTGGGCATAGCACCGGTCGATAAAGAACTTGCGTTTTTCTTCATCAATGTCAGGATTGGTTCGCAAGGTTTCCATGTAACCCTGTATGCTGGTGACGGGGGTTTTCAGCTCGTGCGAAATGTTCTGGGTCAATTGCCGCTTGAGCATGGCCTGTTCTTCTTTTTGGGTGACGTCTTCGACCGTAATCTCAAAACTCTTGTCGTGGAACATGATGCAATGCACGATGATAATTGACTCGCGTTTGTTGATGTGGACGGTCTTGGTTTCCATTTCGGTCGAGTCGTTGCGCTGGCTCTCGTCCAAGAAGTCAATGATTTCGTTGAATTCGGGTATATCGAATACACTTTCGGGATAGCGGCACTGTTTGTCGGCGATGAGGTTGATGTATTGGATAAACAGCTCATTCGAAAGGATTTCTTTGCGCTGTGGCGAGAAGATGGCAATGCCGCGTTTGGATATGCGCAAGTGTGCCTTGAACTTTTCGCGTTCCATGTTCAACGCTTTTTCTGTCTTTTCCAAACTTTTGTATTGCGATACGATGTACTCGCTGATTTCTTTGAATTCGCCCTCAGGAAAATTATAGCGGTCTCCGGCATTGACTTTGCCGATCAGGTTCTTGAGTTTCTGTATGGTTGTGCCATATTTGTGCATCACATAGCTGCACGACACGGCACCCGCGATGAAAAAAATCAGAATTGTGATGTATATCGGGGTATGGCTGATATGCCATTCGCTGGTATTGTTGTAGGGTTGGACTATTTGAATATAGCGATGGTGCTGTTTGTCGTATCGGATGTAATAGAAGTAGAACCGGCCTTGCTTGTTCTTATGCCTGCCGTATGCTTCGCCACTGCGTAGTGCTGTAGCAATGTCGGCCGAGTTGTAATAAAGGGAATCGGGATTAGAAATGTCGGCCTGGATTCGGCAGCCCGCTTCGTTGTAGCAGTAGATTACCAGTCCCAAAGAGTCGAGTGTGGCGGTGGATATGCTGTCCGACTGCATCATCCAGTCGAAGTAGGCCGAACTTTTGATTTTGAGCTTGGTGTTCGATATGTCTTGCTCGTAGCGCCATAAGACCAATACAGACAGCACCGAGCAAATGACAAAAGACCATACGAACGAAGGTAATATTTTGCGATTGAATGTCATTGCGCTGCAAAGGTACACAAATTGTATAAAAAAACAGCCGCGGAAGCGGCTGTTTTTTTCTGGTGTAGAGTTCTTGATTACTCGGCTTTTACTTCTTTGTCTTTGCGGGGCGGACGCTCGGTCAGCACTTTGTGCGACAATTTGAATTTGCCGGTCTTTTTGTCGATGTCAAGTAATTTGACGGTAATCATATCGCCTTCTTTCAGGCCCGAAGCTTCCATGTCTTCGAGGCGGCTCCAGCTGATCTCCGAGATGTGGAGCAAACCTTCTTTGCCCGGCATGAACTCAACGAATGCGCCGTAAGGCATAATGGATTTAACCTTCGATTCGTATGTTTCGCCGATTTCGGGAATTGCAACGATGGCCTTGATTTTTGCAACGGCTGCATCAATCGACGCCTTGTTCGAGGCTGCGATTTCAACGATACCCTTGTCGTCATCCTCTTCAATCGAAATGGTGGCACCTGTTTCGGTTTGCATGCCTTGGATGATTTTTCCTCCCGGGCCAATGATGGCTCCGATCATGTCTTTAGGTACGTTCATGGTTACGATGCGCGGAGCGTGCGGTTTGAGGTCAGCACGCGGCTCGGCAATCGTTTCCTTGATTTTACCCAAAATGTACATACGGCCTTCGTGAGCTTGTTTCAAAGCATTTTCGAGGATTTCGAACGACAAGCCGTCCACCTTGATGTCCATTTGGGTAGCAGTTACACCTTTTTCGGTACCCGTCACTTTGAAGTCCATATCGCCCAAGTGGTCCTCGTCGCCAAGAATGTCAGACAATACGGCGTAGTTTTTACCTTTGTTCTCTGAAATCAATCCCATGGCGATACCCGAAACAGGACGTTTGATAGGTACACCTGCGTCCATCAGGGCGAGGGTGCCGGCACAAACGCTGGCCATAGAGGAAGAACCGTTCGATTCGAGAATGTCGGATACGACGCGTACTACGTAAGGATAATCGTCGGGAATCATCGATTTGAGGGCGCGGCAAGCCAGGTTGCCGTGACCGATTTCGCGACGGCCTACACCGCGTTGTGCTTTGGCTTCGCCTGTCGAGAACGGCGGGAAGTTGTAGTGTAGCAAGAAACGGTCATTACCTTGGATCAAGGCCTCGTCAATCATTTTTTCGTCGCGTTTGGTACCGAGTGTAACGGTGCAAAGCGACTGGGTTTCACCGCGGGTGAAGTTGGAAGATCCGTGAGGACCGGGCAGATAGCCAACTTCCGACCAGATCGGACGGATTTCGTTGGTCTTGCGGCCATCGAGGCGCAAGCCTTCGTCCAATACGGCGCGGCGCATGGCCTCTTTTTCCACGTCGTGGTAGTAGCGGTCGATGAGCGGAGCTTTTTCTTCCAACTCTTCTTCGCTGAATTGGGCCTTGTATTCTTCGCAAACGGCTTTGAAGTTCGCTTCGCGCGAGTGTTTGTCGGTGTTGCACGATTTGGCCAGCGCGTAGGTCTTGTCGTAGGTCTTTTCGCGAACGTCCTTGCGCAAATCCTCATCGTTTACTTCGTGGCAGTAAACGCGTTTTTCGGTTTTACCAGCCTCTTTCATCAGTTCGATTTGGGCCTGGCATTGGGGCTTGATGGCCTCGTGTGCCACGCGGATGGCCTCGAGCATATCGGCTTCGGGCACTTCCTTCATTTCGCCTTCAACCATCATGATGTTGTCGATGGTGGCGGCTACAACCAATTCGATATCGGCGTTTTCGACTTGTTCGAAAGTCGGGTTGATGACGAATTCGCCGTTTACACGGGCAACGCGTACTTCCGAAATCGGCCCTTGGAAAGGAATGTCAGAAACAGCCAATGCCGCCGACGCTGCCAAACCAGCAATGTTATCGGGCATGTCCACGCCGTCGGCGGAGTACATGGTTACATTTACGAAAGTTTCTGCGTGATAGTCATCGGGGAAAAGCGGACGCAGGGCTCGGTCAATGAGGCGGGCAATCAGGATTTCGTAATCGGAAGCTTTGCCTTCGCGACGGGTGAAACCGCCGGGGAAACGTCCTGCAGATGCAAATTTTTCTTTGTACTCAACGGTAAGGGGCATAAAGTCGGTGCCGGGAACGGCGTCTTGGGCCGAACATACCGTAGCGAGCAACATGGTGTTGCCCATTTTCACCATTACCGCACCGTCGGCCTGTTTGGCCAGTTTGCCGGTCTCGAGTGTAATGGTTCTTCCATCAGCGAGCGTGATGGTTTTGGTAATTACATTCATACTTTTTTACTTAATTAAAATTCTTAGACTCTTAAGTTCGGCACAAAGTTAGTAAAATAATTGGTATCCAATGTAAAAACCCTGGATAAATTTTCGGACGGTTTGCTTGGTGTTTGAATGTTTTTTGTTATCTTTGCCGATAGAAAGGTCAGTTCTCGGAAGAGCGGAAAGGGCTGCCGCCGACCCGACTCGTGTCGGGAGAAAGAATGAGGAGTTGCCCGTCCTCGCGAGCAGACTGCCTTTTCATCCGTTCCAATCCTTTCCCGTCGATTTTTCTCCACCCGACGATTTCCACATTTTGTTTGCATTGGTAAACGTCCAAGACGATGACTGCGTTGGTCTTGTTTTGCTCTTTGACCAGAATCCGGTACCAGGGGTTGCTGATTGGTCTGGACTGTCCGTATAGATTTGGGGAATAGAGCGCCTCGGTCAAAATCATCCGGCTGACGCTGGACGAAATCTCCTTATGTCCTTCGCGGTTCTTTTCAAAGACGTTTTTCTTGATGATGACGGGTCTTCCGTTTGCGGCTATTGCAACGTCAACGTTTTCGGGAAGCGTGGGTAGTTGTACGCTCCTGTATGGGTTGTTGAAGTCTTCGTCTGTTATTTGATCGATGTTTTCGACGATTTCAATTTTCAAGGAACCGTCTGGATTCAACGGGTTTCCCTGCTTGTCAAACAGCAGGGTGTTTTTGTCTGAATGGTCCATGTCGTTTTCTTCGTGTTTTGCTTAAAAATCAAGATGGTTGGGCGAACTTGCCACAAAGATAAGCAAAATACGGAAAAAAGAGACGGCGGTGGTGTAAGATGTTTTTTACTGAAATCAAAATAAAATGAAAATTGGATGTAAAAAAAATGAGAGAAATGCAACCAATGTTATGAAAAAACAATATATTTGCATATATGCTTGCCTTTATTTGAAGCGTCGAAAGGTAACATTGGAATTATTGAGAAAAAAGCGTCACTTGACACTTTGTTTGGTTCTAATCGAAACTACCACTTTTGGATTATCCGACCGACAGGGTGCAAGAGATGTTACGGGTATGATGCATCCCGGGTGTGTCGAAGGTGTGTACTACGCCTTCGCACATTCCTGGTGCGTTCGTACAGCGTGGGCATCTTCCTTGCAGGTTATTGGATAAAGGCTGTGGTAGGCCTCGATTAGGTAACGTGTAATGGTGAGGTGCCCAGCTTTTTTTATGTCAATCATTTATCCATTCCGGGCACGAATGGAACGGAATTGTTATGAAAACAAGAATGTTCTCTGTTGCCCTAGTGGTGGCCGTGTGTTGTGTAACCGGATGTAAATCGGTGTCGAATTATTTTTATGCCGAATATCGTTTGGCCGAACCGGTGCATTCGGTGTATGCAGTACCGCAAATCGCAGATCTTCAGGTGTCTGAGACGAAGATCAATTATGCGGAAAGAATCAATGTGAAAATTAAGGATTTGTCCCCCTCCGAAGTTGAGGCTTTGGCTGCTCGAGAAAAAGAAACGGTAATCAGCAATGCGATAAAGTCCAACAAAGCTGATGTGTTGGTTGCT
>JAGACJ010000067.1 GCA_017614195.1 Paludibacteraceae bacterium | reverse complement strand
CGGAGGCAAGGGACTGATCGAATTTGTACGCGACAACTCGCGCGTACCCGTTATCGAAACGGGTGCAGGTGTGGTACATGCCTACTTCGATGAGTTTGGCGACTTACAAAAAGGCATCGCCATTGTCACCAATGCCAAAACGCGTCGCGTCAGTGTTTGCAATGCGCTCGACTGCCTCATTGTACACGAGCACCGCCTACCCGACTTGGCAGCGCTTTGCGCCGAAATGGGTAAAAAAGGCGTTGTCATCGAGGCTGATGCCAAGGCCTATACCTTCCTGACCGGTCACTATCCGGCTGATTTGCTTCAAAAGTCCACCGACAAGAGTTTCGGCACCGAATTCATGTCCCTGCGCATGGCCGTCAAAACGGTCGGCAGTTTCGACGAAGCCCTGCAGCACATTGCCCGCTACAGTTCGAAACACAGCGAGTGCATCATCACCGAAGACGCCGCCTGTGCGCAGCGTTTCCGCAAGGAAGTCGATGCGGCCTGTGTCTATGTCAACGCGCCGACTTCGTTTACCGACGGAGCGCAGTTCGGCATGGGGGCCGAGATCGGCATCTCCACGCAAAAACTGCATGCCCGCGGCCCCATGGCGCTCCCCGAGATATGCTCCTACAAATGGCTGATTCGCGGCAACGGTCAAACTCGCTCATAACACACCATGGACAGCCTGCTCGACTTGTTTCACCTGCCAATTACCGACCCGGTACTGATCTTTTCGACCGTACTGTTGGTCATCTTGTTTTCGCCGATTATTTTTGACCGGCTCAAGATTCCACATATTGTCGGACTGATTCTTGCCGGGGTGATCTTGGGTCCCCATGCCGTCAACCTGCTCGACCACGACGCCAGTTTCAGGTTGTTCGGCCAGGTCGGTATCCTGTACATCATGTTCCTCGCCGGTATCGAGATGGACATGAACGACTTCCGCCGCAATCGTTGGAAGTCGACTGTCTTTGGTTTGTACACCTTTGCCTTGCCCATGATTTTGGGAACCGCTACCGGATTGGGGCTCATCTATCTTATTGCTACACAAAGCATTGGCGGCGAAGCGGTCAATTGGGTACCCGGGTGGCCCGACACACATACCACACTCTTGCAATACTGCACCTTGTCGGCTATTCTGCTTGCAAGTATGTACGCCTCCAACACGCTTCTCGCCTACCCGGTGGTTGCCCGGTTCGGCGTAACCAAAAAACGCAGCGTAAACATTACCGTAGGAGGAACCATGGTAACAACCATCTTGGCGTTACTGGTACTAGTGGTCGTGATAGAAATGGCCAAGGGCGAACTCGACCGAGCTTTTTGGATAAGATTTTCCATCGGTCTGTCCATCTTTGCTTTTGTGCTGTTCTTTCTGTATCCACGCATTGCCCGTTGGTTTTTCAAACGGTTTGCCGACCCTATCACCCAGTATATTTTCATTCTTGCCATGGTGTTTATGGCGGCGTTCCTCGCCAAAATGGCCGGGTTCGAATACATCATCGGCGCGTTTTTGGCAGGCATCACGCTCAACAGTCTGGTACCCAAAGAATCGCACCTGATGAGTAACATCAACTTTGTAGGAAACGCCATCTTCATTCCGTTCTTTCTGATCAGTGTGGGCATGATTGTGGACTTGCGTCTGATTTTCAGCAGCTGGCTCACAATCGTCGCCGGTATTGTGATGACTTTTGTAGCCACTCTTTCAAAATATCTTGCCGCAGCAGCCACGCGACGCACTTTCAAAATGAGCAAGGACGAAGGAATGATGCTGTTCGGCCTAAGCAATGCGCAAGCCGCAGCCACTTTGGCCGCCGTCGTCATCGGTTACGGCATCGTATTGGGATACACGGCCTCAGGCAGCCCCATTCGCATGCTGTCGGAAGAGATTCTCAACGGCACCATTGTCATGATCTTATTCACTTGCACTATCAGTTCGGTTGTGACCGAACGCGCAGCTCGCCGCCTGGCTATCAGCGATCGCGAAGACAAGGGCCGGCAATATGTTCCCGAACATCGTATGCTGATTCCATTGTCGGACCCGACCACCATGCCGCAACTGATGGAGCTGTCGTTTATGATGCACACCAAACGCGAGGCACAGCCGATTTATGTGCTGCATGTGGCAGACGAGAACAACCAGGACTCTGAAAAGGTCTTGAAAGGAGAAAAGATACTTGAAAAAGCCAAGTCGCTGGGAGCCGCCAACGACAGCAAAGTCAAGAAAATCGTCAGGTTCGACCTCAATGTCACCAGTGGTATCAACAACGTGGTGCGCGAGAAAAACATTTCGACGGTCATCATGGGCATACACCACAACACCTTGCCCAACGACAACTTCTTGGGAGCAGTTACAACAGACCTGATAAAAGGCACCAACCGCATGGTTTGCATTTACAACCCTGTACAACCGTTGGCCACCATTAAGCGTATGTTGGTTTTCGTCCCCGAAAACGCCGAATACGAATCCGGTTTCCGCAAATGGGTGCAACGTATGGGTATCTTGGCGCGACAAATCGAAACGCCCATGTATTTCTATTGTTCGAAAGCAAGTATCAATCGTATCAAGAACGCACTGTACCGCTCGCGCACAGGGGTTAAGGCCAATTTTATCGAGAAAACCGAATGGTCCGACGCAGAGTCGTTCAGCAAACGCATTAGGAATAACGACTTGCTCGTGTTTGTAAGTGCGCGTAAAACGTCGCTTTCGTACACCCCGCTGCTCGACAAAGTGCCAGCCTATGCCAACTCGCTTTACCGACAGATAAGTTACATTATTCTCTACCCCGAACAGTTCAAAGAAGGAGAGATTGACCAGACTTCGGATCCGAGCAAAATCATTTAGTCGGATTTACGGGCCGCACGAATGTTTTCAATTAAGATTTTCTTGACACGACTGTTCACTTTTTCAAAAGAATTTGTAACTTTACAAACCGATAGCAAAAACATTTATTTTAAACATTTATAGTATGAAAGCAAAAACTCTTATCGCCATTTTATTGGTAGCCGTATTGGGACTCAGTTCTTGCGGTTCGACATCAAGTTCTTCAACGGCTTCTGCCACTTCCACCTCGGGTATGTCGGCTGGTCAAAGCTGCGGTAGCGCACTCAAGAACCTGTACACCCAGTACAAAGCCGACGGCAAACTCGACATGCAGAATGCCAGCAACTTGTTGAATATGGCTTCGTTGGCAAGTTCTGTAACCACCATCAAAAACGCTGAGAAAAACTCGAGCTACTACAAAAGCTTTGCACAAGGTGTGATCAGCGGTTCTATGCAAACGGTAACCACCAGCAATGTGGACAACGTAATTTCGACCCTTAGCGGTATGGACCTGAGCGCAGTATCGTCCAAAACAGCACAGGCCTCGTCAACGGCATCGAGCATTGCCTCGACAGCAGCCAGCCTGACCAGCCTGCTTTCTTCGCTCAAAAAATAATTGAACGATAAAAATGCCTTAAAAAGAGACGTTCCTTGGCGGAACGTCTCTTTTTTTGCATTAAAAAATGTCGGAATGCCCTGCAAAGCACAAATTTTGCTATCTTTGTGATTTGTAGACTGCAAACAAATAACATAACAAATATGAAAAAGATTTTACTACTTGTTTTGAGCTTTAGTTGTTCTGTATTGGCATCGGCCACCGACCCATGTCTGCTCCCAATGCAAAAGACCGACCGCTACGCCCGCTTGTCAGAAGACCGCACCATATTGCTCTCTGGAAGTTACACCACTGGTATTGAAGATACGCTTGTAGTTTTCAAAAATATGCGCGAGCAACCGCTCAAAACCGTCGAGGCCTTTAGGTTCAGCCCGAAGGAGAACCGTCTGCTACTGCGTGCCGCCGATGGCGACCACTACGTTTACACGCCCGAAACAAAAGTCTGCATCAAATTGTCGCAGAAGGGAGAACAAAAGTCGCCCGTATTTTCTGCCAACGGCAATATGGTCGCCTTTTTGCGCGCCGGCGATATTTTCCTGACCAAAATCGGCAAAGGTATCGAAGAGGAACAAGTGAGCAAAGACGGCACCAAAGCCAACTCGTCAAACTACGTTGCCAAAGCTTTTGGCATCGGCGCAATCATGGAGTTTTCGCCTGACGGAGAGTTTATTGCATTTGCGAAAAACCACAAAACCTACATCTACAACATTGCGAGCCGACTGACCTACAATGTACCGCTACCCGATACAGACATCTGCATCACACAGTTGGCTTGGACCAAACATGATAACGATTTTTTAGTAATGTACCTCAACGGCGACCAAAAGGAAATGAGCATTGTCAAAATCACGGCCGACAAAAACAAAGACAAGGCGAAAGTCAAAAAAATCTATTCGCACAGAGAAGACAAGTTGATTTCGCCCCAAAATGCCAGCCAACTGATAATCATCCCCGACAAACGCCAGTTTGTCGTGCTCGAAAAGAGTGCTGGTTACAACAGAGCCATGCTTTGCAGTCTGGACGGGTCCCGATTGCGCCGTATCGCCGAAGGCAAAAACAACGTCACCAAGGTTTACGGATACGATGCCAAGCACGAAACCTTTTACTTCCAATCTGATGCGCTCGGCTCCGATAGCCGTGGCATTTACAGTGCTGACATGCAAGGCAACTTCAAGAAGATTGTGGCAATACCCGGTACTTCGGATGCAATTTTTTCGTCAGACTTCAAATACTTGGAGTTGCGCTATAGCAACCGTACGACTCCACACACCTATTCGGTGGTGGACAATACCGGCAAGGAATTGCGCAAGCTTTGTCAGGACACGTTTGACCCCGACGTTATACTCGAAGAAATGGACTTCTACGGCCACAAAGGATGGTTGCTTCGCAAAAAGGGCGTAGAGGGTGCCCCGCTCATTATGTCTGTAGTTGACAATCGCAACCAGTGGATGCAGGACTTTTCGTATTTCCTCGCTTCAAACGGATATGTCGTTGCAGGGCTTCTCCCCGATCCAAAACTTACCGGCAACATTTTTGTACGCTATGCCGAGGCCTATCAAGTAGCAGCAGGCTACCTGATCGGACACCGCATTGCCGATGGCAAAAACACGTTTATTTTGGGCAACCGTATGTCGGGCGGAGTTGTTGTGGCTGCATTATTGGGCGACAAGAGCATCTTTACCGGAGGCATTATCGTATCTCCAGTAACCGATTTGGTTTCTTTGCAATCCGAAGAGTTGCAGCACATGATCAAAGAAGAGGGGACTTCGTTTGACGACCACTTTGCCAACATCATGAAACGCGCCGCCACGATGAAAAGCAAAGTGTTACTTCTCCATTCGCTCAGCGACGGACAAAACGCCACAGAAAACACCAACCGTTTGGTGGCACGTCTGCAAGAAATAGGAGCTCCCGTACAACTGCAGCTTCTTACCGACAGCGATGAATCGATGACTTCGGTCGCCTTGCAACCGTCCTTGTACACCAACATCTTGCGCTTTGTAAAGGCAAACACAATCAAATAACAAGTACGACTTTTGATGTCCCAAACGCGCATCTTGTTTGTGTGTCACGGCAACATTTGCCGGAGTCCGATGGCCGAGTTCGTGATGAAGGACTTGGTAGCGCGCGCTGGTGTGGCCGACCGCTTCGAAATTGCCTCGGCAGCCACCAGCACCGAAGAGATCGGCAATCCGGTCTATCCGCCTGCACGGCAGAAGTTAGCGGAGCATGGCATTTCGTGTGCTGGGAAGACGGCGCGTCAGGTGCGTCGCTCCGACTATGACGCTTACGACCACATCGTGGTGATGGACCGCGCCAACGTGCGCAACTTGTCGTACATTATCGGCGCCGATACGCAAAACAAGGTTTCGATGTTGCTCGACTATGCCGACCGGCCCGGACAGGAGGTTGCCGACCCCTGGTACACGGGTAACTTTGAGGCCACCTGGCGCGATGTCGTTGCCGGCTGCTCTGGGCTGCTTGCTTTGCTCACGAAATAATACGTGCTTTATTCCAAGGCACGGGTTACCGCACTGCGTGCGTCACCCATGCCTAAATGCTGTCGCCCCTACGGGGCTTAGATAGTGGATTGAACCTTAATTTTAGGTTTCCCATAAAAAAAACCTTTATTTTTTTGCAAATGCGAAAAAAAGCAGTACCTTT
>JAGACJ010000066.1 GCA_017614195.1 Paludibacteraceae bacterium | reverse complement strand
TGCTGATTGACCCACGACCGCTCGAAGTGTTGCTGTTATTGCTATTGTACATTTCGCCCGCCTCTTCGTTGAGCGTAAGCACACGCAACGCCAGCTGGTCGTTGGGCATCAGCCGGTAATACCGATACTCGGCTTTTTCGTACTGCGGCAACCGGCTGTCAGTCTGCATCAGACTCAGCGAGCGGTTGGTGATGCAGGAGGTTGTCCCCAACATCAGGCATAGCATCAATAGCTGGCTTACTATTTTTTGGGGAGACATAATTGTACGATTTTATAGATTAATAATCCGAACGATATTGTGGTCGATGTGACGCCAAGGGCCGTCAGGAACGAGTTGATACGGAAGAACTGGCCGTTAAACGCATGTACGTAGATAATGTCGTTTGGCTGTATGTAATAATACTCTGAGGTCAAAATGTCTTTGCTGCGCAAATCAAACTCACGCACTTCGGTGGTACCGTCATCTAGTCTGCGGATAATCTTCACTTTTTTGCGGTCGGAATACTGTCCCAAGTCCCCGCCAAGCGCCAATGCCTCAAAAATCGTCAGTTTCTCCTTGGTGATTTGGTAACGTCCCATCTTCGATTCGGTCAACAAGTTGAAATAGGCGTTCAGCAAACGCACATCGACCGAACAGTCCTTGATGTATTCGTGTAAGTGTTCTTCAATCTCGTTCTTGGCTTCGCGCAACGTCTTGCCTTCAACCTCGACCTTGCCCAGATACGGAAAATCGATGGTGCCGTCTTCGTACACCGTGTAGGTGTACAGTCCGCGCTGCGAGGTTTGCTGTACATTGTCGTAATTGCCGTTGCGGTTGTTGTTAAAAATCTTCTTGGACTCTTCGTCGAGCGTGACGACGCGTATGTTCAACTCGTCATCGCGCTGGATACGATAATCGGCCGAAGTGTAGACTTCGGGATACGAAGCGATGCCCATGCCTGGATTTTGCAGATAATGGGTCCGACGTGGTGTTACGCACGACGGCAACAGCACCAAGGCAAGCAAACCGTATGTCAGCCAAAACCGTTTCATCTGCAAATCAGAACTCATCTCCGAAAATGTTGTCGGACGAGGTTTTCTTTGTTTCTGTTTTTTTTGCGCAATTGTATTGTTCCAACGCTTCTTTCGGAATGTCGAAAGTAGCCTCTTGCGAATAGGACAAATCTTTGTCGTTATACACTTTCGTCATATACAAAGCCCATATCGGCAAAGCCATGGAGGCGCCTTGTCCTTCGGCCATGCTGTCGAAGTGGATACTGCGGTCCTCACCACCGACCCACACGCCCGAAACCAATTGCGGCGTCACGCCGATAAACCAACCGTCTGAGTTGTTTTGCGTCGTACCGGTTTTACCTCCGATTTGAGCCTTGAGACCGTATTTGTAGCGCAGACGCACGCCAGTTCCTTCGTTAACGACCGCCTGCAACATGGTCAGCATCTTGTACGAAGTCTCCTCGCTGATAATTTCGTAGAACGACGGAGAGAAGGTGGCCAGCACATTGCCCTTATTGTCTTCGATACGGGTGACGTAAATCGGATCGACCCGGATGCCTTTGTTCACAAAAGTCGTATAGGCATCGACCATCTCTTTGACCGAGACTTCGGCCGGTCCGAGGCAAAGCGACACGACTGGGTCAAGATTGCTCTGTATGCCGAACGAATGCATCAGTTTGACCAATGCCATCGGACCGAATTCACGAATCAGGTATGCCGAAATCCAGTTGTTGGACTGCGACAGCGCCCAACGGAGCGAAACCATTTCGCCCACCCGTTTTTCAGAATCGTTGCGAGGTGCCCACACCACCGAATCGCCCAGATAGAATGTCGGCTGCACGTTGGGTACTTCGTCGCAAGGGCTCATCCCCTGCTCCATGGCCAGTGTGTAAAGGTACGGTTTGATAGTAGATCCGACCTGACGTTTGCCCACATTGACCATGTCGTATTGGAACTGGCTGAAATTAGGTCCGCCCACATACGCCTTGACATGACCGTTGATCGGATTGACCGACATGAATCCGCAACGCAGGAAGTGTTTTTCCCAACGAATGGAGTCCATGGGGGTCAACGTGGTGTCGACAATGTTTTTGCCGTCGTATATGCGCATTTCGGCCGGCGTGTTGAACGCCTTGTCGATTTCTTCGGCCGAATGGCCTGCCTTGCGCATTTTGAGGTACCGTTCCGACTGACGTTTCGAACGGTTCATGGCATCCTGGATCTCTTCGGGAGTAAGGTCTTTAGAGAACGGTGCGTATGACTTACCTTTCTTTTCTTTGAAGAATGCAGGCTGCAAATAGCCGCCGATATGTTCGCTGACTGCCTCCTCGGCATAACGCTGCATACGCGAGTCAATCGTCGTGAATATACGCAAGCCGTCGGTATAGAGGTTGTAGTTGGAACCATTGGGCTTGGTGTTTTTGTTGCACCAGCCAAACAGCGGGTTCGTCTCCCAAGCAATGGAGTCCTCCTTGAACTTTTGGTCTTGCCACGAGGCGTATTCCGAACGGACAGGCTTTTTGGCACTCAACATCAGGCGCAGGTACTCTCTAAAATACGGGGCGATACCCGAGCGATGGTCAATTTTGTTAAAATCAAGCGTCAGCGGAATCTGTTGCAACGAATCGCACTGCGTTTCGGTCAGCGATCCGTTTTTGCACATCTGGTCCAGCACCGTGTTGCGACGACCTTGGGTTCTTTCGGGGAAACGGTTAGGGTTGAAGTACGAGGGGTTTTTGCACATACCCACCAACATGGCGGCCTGCTCCTGATTCAACAAGGCAGGTGTCGTATTGAAATATACTTGTGCCGCCGACTTGATTCCTACAGCATTGTTCAAAAAGTCGAACTGGTTGAGGTACATCACAATGATTTCCTCTTTGGTATAGTATCGTTCGAGCTGTACGGCAATCACCCACTCAATGGGTTTCTGCAATGCCCGTTGGAACATGCTCTCGGCCGTGGGCGAATAAAGTTGTTTGGCAAGCTGCTGGGTGATGGTACTGCCACCGCCGGCCGACTTGATGCCCAACATGCCTCTGAATACAATCGAGCGGACTAACGATTTGAAGTCAATGCCCGAGTGTTCGTTAAAGCGCTCGTCTTCGGTGGCTATCAGCGCCTGAATCACATACGGGGAGATTTCGTTGTAACCGACGGCCACACGGTTGTCTTTGCCATAGAAATAGCGGCCGAACATTTCGCCGTCTGCCGTATACAGTTCAGTTGCAAATTTGTTTTTAGGATTTTGAAGTTCCTCGATTTCGGGAATGTAACCGATTATTCCGTTTGCTATCAGCACAAACATAATTGCGATAGCCACCACTCCGAAGGCAAACAGTCCCCAAAGCAGTTTTATCCAAAAAGAACCTTTACTGTTACTCATATCGCGTTTGCAGTATATGTCAAATTCCTACAAAGTTACTCAATTTTACGGAAACTAACCATTTTTGCGACAGAAATTTCGTATTTTTGCGCCAAATTTATTGACACCATCACCGAATGAAAACATTTGACGAACTCGGACTGACAGCAGCCCTGCTCGAAAGCATCCGTAACATTGGATTTGAATCCCCCTCTCCTATACAAGAAGAAGTCATTCCCTACCTGCTGCAATCCGACGGAGACGTCATTGCCCTAGCCCAGACAGGCACTGGTAAAACGGCGGCTTTCGGCCTCCCCACTTTGCAACTGACCGACACCGGTCGCAACGAAACGCAAACACTCGTCTTGTCGCCGACGCGCGAGTTGTGCGTGCAAATCGCCACGGAACTCGGCAAGTATAGCGCAAAAATGGCCGAAATACGCATTGTGGCGGTATATGGAGGCGAAGACATCCGCAAGCAGCTGCGGGCCCTCGACCGCACGCCGCACATCATTGTGGCAACTCCAGGTCGTCTGATGGACTTGGTCCGCCGCGGCAAAATTTCGCTCGATGCCATCCGCCATCTTGTTTTGGACGAGGCCGACGAAATGCTCAATATGGGCTTTTTGGACGATATCACCGAGATATTGGACTTATTGCCCGCCGAGCGCCGCACACTGCTCTTTTCGGCCACCATGCCACAAGAAATCGCAGGAATCGCCCGCAAATACATGCGTGACATTCGCGAAATCACCGTAGGAAAACGCGGTGAGGCCGCACAAAACGTAGAGCACCTGTATATGTTCACGCCACGCGAGTCGCGTTTCGAGGTACTGAAACGCTTGCTCGACTACAATCCCGACATTTACGGCATTGTATTTTGTCGTACGCGACAGGAGACCAAAGACGTTGCCGAAGGCCTGATGACCGGCGGATACAACGCTGACGCCCTGCACGGCGACCTGACACAGGCACAGCGCGATTCGGTCATGAACAAATTCCGCATCAAACACTTGCAAATCCTTGTGGCCACCGACGTAGCGGCACGCGGCCTTGACGTCAACAATCTGACGCACGTCATCCACTACCAGCTGCCCGACGACCCCGAAACATACACTCACCGCAGCGGACGTACCGGCCGGGTCGGAAAAACAGGCGTTTCCATCGCTATTATCACCCCGCGCCAACACAATGCCATCAGCAAAATCGAGAAGTGCATACACCGCGAGTTCAGGCAATTGGAAATCCCGACAGGCGAAGACATCTGCCGTCGTCAAATGCTGCATTTGGCCATGCAAATTCATGAAAATCAAGTCAATGGCGAGATAGAAGCCTGGATGGGGCCAGTATTCAAACAGTTGGAAGAGGTTTCGAAGGAGGATCTGCTACGGCGCATTATGCAACTCGAATGCGGCCATTTCATCGACTATTATCGCGAGGCCGACGATTTGAACCTGCAATTCAAGAAAAAAGACAAACCTCGCCAAAAGTCTCACGAAGACGAATTTGCGCAGACTTTCAAAAAAGGAAAACACCGCGGAGATGCGCAACACAGTGATTTTGTACGTCTTAAGATAGACCGTGGCCGCAACGACCGTTTCGAGCCGCGCCGCCTGCTCGGCTTAATCAACGATGTGACAGGCGACCGCTCCATCATCGTAGGCGACATCGACATTGCCCCAAAATTCTCATTCTTCAGTGTTCCGAAGCATCAAGTAGCCCGCATCTACGACGCTTTTGCCACCAGTAAGAAAGCCAAAGGCATACGCCTCGGCGACGTTAAGGGAGATCGTGCCAGTACAAATAATGAAAAGACGCGGCGTGCCACGTCTCATGAATACAAGCGAAAAGGCAAGCGCAACAAATAAAAAAAAGCGGCAATTGCCGCTTTTTTTTATTTCAACAGGCCCTTGCCTGCCAGCAAGGTGTTTTTCATTAGGGAGCAAATGGTCATTGGTCCTACGCCACCAGGGACTGGCGTAATGTAACTGCATTTCGGGGCAACCTCGTCAAACTTGACATCGCCTTTGAGGCGGAAACCGCTCTTTGTCTCGGTTGAGGGGACACGCGTGGTACCCACATCGATAATCACCACCCCGTCTTTCACCATGTCGGCGGTCAAAAACTCGGGTTTGCCCAACGCGGCGATAATGATATCTGCTTGACGGCAGATTTCTTTCAAGTTTTTGGTACGGCTGTGGCATACGGTTACCGTAGCATCGAGACCTTTTTGCATCATCAACGTCGAAACCGGTTTGCCAACAATGTTGCTACGACCGATTACCACGCAGTTTTTGCCGGCGGTTTCGATATTGTAGCGTTTGAGCAGCTCAATGATACCAGCCGGAGTTGCCGACACAAAGCACGGCAGTCCAATTGACATACGGCC
>JAGACJ010000065.1 GCA_017614195.1 Paludibacteraceae bacterium | reverse complement strand
CGGTTCTTTCGATTGGGGTTCGACTCCCCACGGGTTCACACGAAACAAAAACGGCGGACAATGTCCGCCGTTTTTGTTCTACATCAGGATAAGACTTACTTCTTACCTCCTAAGATACCTCCCAATTTTGAGAGAATCGTACCAAGAGTACCCAAGACTTTGTCTGCGGCCTCTTTCTTGTTTTGGTCGTTTGAATTTTGATTTTCAGCCATGAGTATGAATTTTAGGATTCAACAATCAATCTCTCAATTCCCAAGCCAAAGCGCTTGCGCCCAAAATCGCGGCATCAGACTCTTTGAGTTGCGAGAATACCACCTTCACTTTGTTCTTCCAGATAGGCATTACGTTCTCGTTCATGCTTTTCAGCACCGGATCCAAGATCAAATTGCCAGACTTGGTCAGGCCTCCGAACAATACAATTACTTCGGGAGCAGAGAAAGCGATAAAGTCGGCCAAAGCGGCACCCAACATATTACCAGTAAACTCAAAAATCTCTTTGGCCAGGGCATCTCCTTTTTGAGCGGCTTCTGCCACGTCTTTTGACGAGATGCTTGCTGCAGGAATATTACGCAACAGACTAGGTTTATTGGTTTTCTCCAACATTTCGCGGGCTGTACGAGCCACACCGGTAGCTGATGTATAGGTTTCCAAGCAACCTTTTTTACCACATCCGCATTGACGGCCGTTTTCGCGAACCATCGTAACGTGACCCAGCTCACCGGCGAAGCCGTCGTGACCATACAACAATTGACCACCTACAACAATACCGCTACCTACACCAGTACCAAGTGCAATCACGATAAAGTCCTTCATACCACGCGTAGCGCCATAGGTCATTTCGCCGATGGCAGCAGCATTCACGTCGTTGGTCAAACGCACTGGCAAACCGATACGTTTGGTCACCATATCCGCAAAGGGCAACACGAGATCCTTGCCACAGAAAGTCAAGTTTACGGCGTGTTCGATTGTACCTTTGTAATAATTGGCGTTAGGAGCACCCACACCAATACCCAAAATCTGATCTTTGGTCAATTTGGCGTCTTTGATAATTTGCTCGACAGCCGTGCACAAATGCTCGATAAACACATTGATATCGGTCGTATCGTTACTCTTTACAACCGTTTGCGACAACACATTGCCACGAGCGTCAACCACGCCCAATTTGGCACTTTGGCCACCTATGTCGATACCGACTACATACGATTTTTCCATATTGCAATTTTTGATAAATGAATTATTCTACAGGAATGTCTTTGTTTACGTTTTTAGAGCCGATTAAAGCGAAGAAGAGGATATACAAGAAGCTGATCATCACCAGAATATAACTTCCGAGATAACCAATCGAATCGGCCAAAGCACCTTGTACAAACGAGAGGGCGCCACCACAGACCATTACCATAAACAACCCCGAAGCCATGGGCACATATTTGCCGAGACCCTCGGTCGAGAGGTTGAAGATACAGCCCCACATCACCGAAGTGCACAGACCGCAAAGAACCATGCAAATCATCTTGACAGGAACAGCCCCTACCATACTAATTGCCTCCCAGTTGAGATTAATGGTGCTCGACTCTGGAATAAACATAATACCGCTAATCAAACACAGTGCGACAAAAGCAACTGTTGACAACATCAGTTTGGACGACACTTTTCCACCGATAGCGCCACCGATAAAACGGCCGCACATCATCAAGAACCAATATGCGCCAACCAATGCACCGGCCAGAGTAGGAGCCAAAGCCACACCACCATTCTCGACGGGGGCTTCCATGTACAACTTACCTACAAACGGGATTCCCACTTCGGCACCTACATAGAAGAAAATGGCAATTGCACCTAAGATAAAATGACGGAACGAAAGCGGGCTGTGAGCGTCTTTGGTTTGATTACCGGCCAGACGGGCGGCTTTCTCCTCAGCCGTTTCCATGTGAGGCTCGGGGATATTCGTAAAGAAAATCACCAAGAAAGCCACAGCAAAAATAGCCATCGCGGCAATCATGGCAGGAGCAGCATCGGGCACCGTTGCTTTTTCGATGGCGATACCACCCAACAGATAACCGAGCAGAATCGGGGCCAAGGTACCACCGATAGAATTAAATGCACCGCCAAACAAGTTGAGTTGGTTGCCACGGTTTCCACCACCGCCAAGCGTGTTGAGCATCGGGTTAACCACCACGTTCAGCATACACATCGAAAAACCAGCGACGAAGGCTCCAAGGATATACACCGCAAACGAAGCGGCCGGGCCCGAAATCCATTGGATAGCCACACCAACCAAGCCAACCAACACGGCAGCCAGCGAGGTGAACTTGTAGCCTTTGCGTTTGAGAATCATACCCGCGGGTATTCCCATAAAGGCGTATGCGATAAAGTTAACGGCAAGTCCCAACAATGCGAGTGCATTGCTTACGCCAAACTGGTTTTTTACAATCGAACCCATCGAACCGGCGAAGTTGGTTACGAAAGCGATCATGAAGTAAAGTAGGAACATGACCACAATGGGCAACACATAATTTTTGTTTTGTTTTTCCATAAATTAGATTTTAAATAATTAGCAAGTAAAACGGCTTGCGCCACAAACGATTTCAAAGTTAATGAAAATTTGGTTCAAAACGGCATTTTCAGGCCGAATTTTTCAACAAAAAAGGGGAATGACCAATGTCACTCCCCTTTTTATCAGATAAGCTGTATCGGATTATGCTTTTTTGTACGATTCCCAATCTTTGATTTGGATATCGTTTTCTTTCATCTTGCAGAATGCGTGGATGAAAGCGCTTGCCAGACGGGCGTTGGTCAGCAACGGAATGTTGTGGTCGATTGCCGCACGACGAATCTTGTAACCGTTGGTTAACTCACGCTTGGTTTGGTTCTTCGGAATATTGATTACCAAGTCGAACTGCTTGTTGGCCATCATTTCGGTAATCTTCAGCTTGCTGTCTTCATCAGGCCAGCCAACCACGGTAGCTTTAACGCCGTTTTCTTCAAGGAACTTCTGCGTACCGGCAGTAGCGAATATATTGTAACCAGCAGCTTGCAGTCTTTGGCAAGGTTCGAGCAAATCCACTTTTGACTTGGCTTCGCCCGACGACACCATAATATTCTTGGCCGGGATTTTGCAACCTACGGCAATCATCGATGACAACAGGGCCTCGCTGAACGAGTCGCCGATACAACCAACCTCACCGGTCGATGACATGTCAACGCCCAAAATCGGGTCAGCCTTGTGCAGACGGGCAAACGAGAACTGCGATGCTTTGACACCGATACGCTCGATATCGAATACCGAAGAATCGGGTTTGGTATAAGGTGCGCCCAACATGATACGGGTAGCCGTTTCGATAAAGTTGCGACCGAGCACTTTTGATACGAACGGGAACGAACGCGACGCACGCAAGTTACATTCGATTACCTTCACTTCGTTGTTTTTAGCCAGGTATTGGATATTGAACGGACCGGTAATGTGCAATTCCTTGGCGATTTTCTTCGAAATCTTCTTGATGCGGCGCATCGTTTCGAAGTAAATCTTTTGCGCCGGGAACACCAGCGTAGCGTCGCCCGAGTGAACACCGGCAAACTCTACGTGTTCCGAAATCGCATACTCAACGATTTCACCGTTGTTAGCCACTGCGTCGAACTCGATTTCCTTGGCATTTTGCAAGAACGACGACACCACTACGGGGTGATCTTTCGACACTTTGGCGGCAACCGTCAGGAAGGTATGCACTTGTTCTTTGTCATAGCAAACGTTCATGGCGGCACCCGAAAGCACATACGAAGGACGGATCAACACCGGATAACCGACCTCGGCCACGAATTTATCAATATCTTCGAAGCTGGTCAACTCGCACCAACGCGGCTGATCGACACCGATGCTGTCCAACATGGCTGAGAATTTGTGACGGTCTTCGGCACGGTCGATATCCGTAGCAGAGGTACCGAAGATGGGTACGCCCTGACGGTCGAGTTTAGTAGCCAGGTTATTAGGAATTTGGCCACCCATCGAGATAAACACACCTTTGGGTTTTTCTGAATCCAGTACATCGAGCACGCGTTCGAACGACAATTCGTCGAAGTACAGGCGGTCGCACATGTCGTAGTCGGTCGAAACCGTCTCGGGGTTGTAGTTGATCATCACCGATTCGTAACCCAGTTTGCGGGCGGTTTGTACGGCGTTGACCGAGCACCAGTCAAACTCTACCGACGAACCGATACGGTAGGCACCCGAACCGAGCACCACCACGGTTTCCTTGCCCGACTTCTGCAAGTTGAAGGTAGCCGGGGCGCCGTAGGTAAAGTACAGGTAGTTGGTTTTCGAAGGATCTTCGGAAGCGACGGTGTTGATGCGGCGTACATTCGGAGTAACCGACTGTTTTTTACGCAATGCACGTACACGCAACATTTCTTTTTCCATGTTGCCTTTGGGATTCTCGACATAGCGGGCGATTTGAAAATCAGAGAATCCGAGACGTTTGGCCTCTTTCATCACTTCGGGGGTTATGTCCTCGATTTTCTTGAATTGGCCCAACACTTTGGTAAACTTGTAGATGTTCTCGAGTTTGCCGAGGAACCATGGATCGATTTTGGTGAGTTTCTCGATTTGTTCAACGGTGTAACCTTTGGCAAAAGCGTCAGCGATTGCGAAGATACGCAAATCGGTCGGGTGCGACAAAGCTGTTTCGATGTCATCGAAAGTCAAGTCGTTGTTACCGACAAAGCCGTGCATACCCTGACCAATCATACGCAGACCCTTATGCATGATTTCCTCAAACGACTGGCCAATCGACATAATTTCACCGACAGACTTCATCGACGAGCCGATCTCGCGGCTTACACCTACGAACTTGGTCAAGTCCCAGCGAGGAATCTTGGCCACCACATAATCGACCGAAGGTGCCACGTAGGCTGAATTAGGAGTACCCATTTCGCCGATTTGGTCGAGGGTGTAGCCCAAAGCCAATTTGGCGGCAACGTATGCCAAAGGATAACCCGAAGCCTTAGATGCCAAAGCTGACGAGCGGCTCAAGCGGGCGTTGATTTCGATGATACGATAGTCGTTGGTTTGTGCATTGAATGCGAACTGGATGTTGCACTCGCCTACGATACCGATGTGGCGAACCACCTTGATGGTGATATCTTGCAACATCTTGATTTGTTCGTCAGTCAAAGTTTGAATCGGTGCAACCACGATACTTTCGCCAGTGTGGATACCGAGCGGGTCGACGTTTTCCATCGGCACTACCGTGAAGCAGTGGTCGTTGGCGTCTCGAATAACCTCAAACTCGATTTCCTTCCAGCCCTTGAGGCTCTCTTCCACCAGAATCTGTTTGGAATACGACAGGGCGCTTTCGCACAAGGCCTTGAACTCGGTTTCGTTAGAGCAGACACCCGATCCCAAACCGCCGAGGGCGTAAGCCGAGCGAACCATGACCGGGAAGCCCAGACGGTGAGCCACCTTCAAAGCGTCTTCCATCGACTCAACGGCTTGCGAAACCGGAGTCTTGGCATCAATTTGGTTCAGGCTCTTCACGAACAAGTCACGGTCTTCGGTTACCATGATGGCCTCTACCGAAGTACCTAACACCTCAACTCCATATTCTTTCAAAACACCAGAGTTGTACAATTCGGTACCACAGTTCAAGGCAGTTTGTCCGCCAAATGCGAGCAAAATACCGTCAGGACGTTCTTTTTTGATGATTTCAGTAACGAAATGAGTGGTTACTGGCAAGAAATAAACTTTGTCGGCAACACCTTCTGAAGTTTGGATGGTGGCGATGTTCGGGTTAATCAGAATCGTCTCGATGCCTTCTTGGCGCATGGCCTTCAAAGCTTGCGAACCCGAATAGTCAAATTCACCTGCCTGGCCGATTTTCAGGGCTCCGGATCCAAGCAAAATCACTTTTTTGAACGTCTTTTTCATATCTTAAACTTTTAATACTATATCCACGACAAAAAAAAAGCGTTAGAAACAAAAGTCTAACGCCTTTAAATAATGAAACAAAAATGGAAAACAAGGGAAATCAGCCCCGTTTGCGACCCCATTCTATGTTTCTGAATATACTTCATTTTTCGTTGGCTCAAATTGGTGCAAAGGTAGACCTTTATTTTGAGATACAAAAATATTTTGAGATTTTTTTTGAGATTTTTTTGAACATCGTTTCACGCCATGCAGGAAGCTTTATTTGCTCTATAATCATGGGTGCTATTTCGGTTTCGAACGCTTGCGCGGAACACTTATAACAGTGCGCCACTTTGACAGATTGGCGCAACCGGGCAATGCGCGTTCCTTTGCAACGATACAAAACGATATTTTCATACCGAGGACCGAGAATCATCTGAAAAAGATACCCTGCGCTTTGCAGTCGGCAACGGCAAATACCAAGACTATCGCCGTCGGGCCACACAAACAGGAAACCCTCAACCGGTTTGTCTACGGCCATCGGGCTATCCGAAGAATCCTGTGGCAAACGCACGCACCTTTTTATTATATATTTGCTGCCACTCAACCGTTCTATTTCAGACGCCTTTGCCTTAAACGATACGCCATGACCTCCGCGCGCCTCACGCAACACGGTACATTGCCACAAATGAATCATTTCGTGCAAAAGGGTGGCTTCGTATTGTGTACGGCAGAGCTTACGATAAACAGAAACAGCGATAAGGTGATTGGAGCGATCTCGTTTGAAATACCCTAAGACAGCACTTTTGCGCGTGTTGATTTTCCACTTTGGCTCGGTTAGCCGACCGCCAAAATAAGTTTGGTTAAATACAGGAAACCACTGTCGCAAATCATCGACAGACAACGGCCACGGTTGACTTTCTATTTTTTCCACCATAATTTGACACGTTCCCACAAACGTTTCTCGGCATCGTTATTCTGTCCTTGCCAGAACTGCGTCCCTTGCAACTTGTCGGGCAAGTACTGCTGATCGACGAAATGGCCTGGAAAATCATGCGGATATTGGTAGTCTTTCCCGTACGACATCTGCTTCATCAACTTGGTGGGTGCATTGCGCAAATGCAAAGGCACAGGCAGATTGCCCGAGCGCTGCACCTCTTCGAGCGCCGCTCCAATGGCAAGATATGCGGAATTGCTTTTGGGCGAGGTGGCCAAATAAATGGTCGTTTCGGACAGGGCAATCCGGGCTTCGGGCCAGCCGATTTTCTGTACCGACTCAAAGCAAGCGTTCGCCAACAGCAAGGCATTCGGATTGGCCAGACCGATGTCTTCGGCGGCCGAGATCATCAACCGGCGGGCAATAAACTTAGGATCCTCCCCGCCCTCTATCATACGGGCAAGCCAATAGACAGCGGCTTGTGGGTCGCTGCCTCGGATAGACTTGATAAACGCAGAGATGATATCATAGTGCATATCGCCCTGTTTGTCGTACATGGCCATGTTGGCTTGCAGACACTCGACGACCGCCTGGTCGGTAATTACTATTTTATCTTTGGAAGCGCCGCCTCCGGCATTGCACACCCACTCCAACGCATTGAGCAACTTGCGGGCGTCGCCACCCGAGAAACGCATCAGCGCGGCAGATTCCTTCAACTCGATATGCATTTTCTTCAGCTCGTCGTCGTTTGCAATAGCGTAGTCGAGCAACGACTGCAAATCGGCTTCTTCGAGAGGTTTCAACACATACACGGCACATCGCGACAACAACGGCGAAATCACCTCGAACGAAGGATTCTCCGTCGTGGCGCCGATCAATGTAATCGTACCATTTTCGACAGCCGCCAGCAACGAGTCTTGCTGCGATTTGCTAAAGCGATGAATCTCATCAATAAACAAGATAGGCGACTCGACTGTAAAGAATCGGGCCTTATCGACCTTTTCAATCACCTCGCGCACATCCTTGACCGAAGAGCTGACCGCACTTAACGAATGAAAGGGCACGTCCGCACTTTTGGCAAGAATGCGCGCCAGCGTAGTCTTGCCAACCCCGGGCGGGCCCCACAGGATAAACGAATTGATATGCCCACTCTCAGCCATGTTACGCAGCACAGCACCTTCTCCGACCAGATGTTTCTGTCCGATATAACGGTCAAGCGTTTCGGGGCGCATTCTTTCTGCAAGCGGTCTCATATCAAAGCAAATCCTATTGTTCAGCCACAAAAGTACAAAAAAATCGCGCTTGTCGAAGTTATCTGCGAAATATTTATTACCTTTGCATTTACAAAATACACATATAACTATGAAAAAGATTATTCTTCTCGCCGTAACATTTATCGCTTCGATGTTCATTTTCGTCAGCTGCCAGACTTCTTCATGCAACTGCGGACTGGGTTATAACGGCCAACAGACTCAAACCGTACAAAACGCATAAGCGTGTGGCACCTCTTGGTATCGGTTTCCAACGAAAAGGCGATTTTCCCGGAGCCGGTTCGACCGCACCACTTTTTACACCTAAACAGCATTTTTTCTACGCGACAATTCTTTGTTGAAAAAAGAATTGCATTTTTTTGTGCAACATCTCAAAAAAAGGTGTAATTTTGCATCGGAAATTTTTGAACACTTAAATATTTATCAAAATGATTAAAGTAGGTATTAATGGATTTGGCCGCATCGGACGTTTTGTTTTCCGTGCCGCTCAAACAAGAAACGACATTCAAATCGTTGGTATTAACGACCTTTGCCCGGTTGACTATTTGGCTTACATGCTGAAATACGACACCATGCACGGTCAATTCGACGGCACCATCGAGGCTGACGTTGAAAACAGCAAATTGATTGTAAACGGCAAAGCTATCCGCGTAACCGCTTGCAAAGACCCGAACGAATTGGCTTGGGATAAAGTAGGTGCTGAATACGTAGTTGAATCTACCGGTTTGTTCCTGACCAAAGAAAAAGCACAAGCTCACATCAACGCTGGTGCCAAATATGTGGTTATGTCGGCTCCTTCTAAAGACGACACCCCCATGTTCGTTTGCGGTGTAAACGAAAAGACCTACGTTAAAGGTACCCAATTCGTATCTAACGCATCTTGCACCACCAACTGCTTGGCTCCTATCGCTAAAGTATTGAACGACAACTTCGGTATCACCGACGGTTTGATGACCACCGTTCACTCGACTACCGCTACCCAAAAAACCGTTGACGGTCCTTCTTTGAAAGACTGGCGTGGTGGCCGTGCCGCTTCTGGCAACATCATCCCCTCTTCTACCGGTGCTGCTAAAGCTGTAGGTAAAGTTATTCCTTCGTTGAACGGCAAATTGACTGGTATGTCAATGCGTGTTCCGACCTTGGACGTTTCGGTTGTCGACTTGACCGTAAACTTGGCTAAACCTGCCAAATACGACGAAATCTGCGCTGCCATGAAGAAAGCTTCTGAAGGCGAGTTGAAAGGTATCCTCGGTTACACCGAAGACGCTGTTGTATCGTCTGACTTCTTGGGCGACACCCGCACTTCTATCTTCGATGCAAAAGCTGGTATCGCTTTGACCGACACTTTCGTAAAAGTTGTATCTTGGTACGACAACGAAATCGGTTACTCAAACAAAGTGCTTGACTTGATCGCCCACATGGCTAAAGTTAACGGATAATTTTAAATCATCCATAAAAAAAATAAGACTATCCTTTGCAGATAGTCTTATTTTTTTAATTTTGCAACCGATTTCGGAAGCGAAATCAAACTCAATGCCTTATGGTGTAATGGTAGCACATCTGATTCTGGTTCAGCTTGTCTGGGTTCGAGTCCTAGTACGGCAACAAAGACACATTGAAAAGAAGTTTGTAATACCTAAAATTACAAACTTCTTGTTTTATGAAAATTAAAACAATTTAATCATACTATGTCCAATTTACTTAATGAGCCAACTTCCTCAAAGTTACTTTCCGGGGCTCAACTTCGTAAAATGATTACCATCTTGGTGGTAACCGCAATCTCGCTCTTTTTGTACTTAATCCCAACCGAGTGGTATGGCATTGAAGGACTGACTGACATCCAACAACGCACCATCGCCATTTTCGTCTTTGCGGCACTGGCTTGGCTCACCGAGATGATTCCAGCCTGGACCACTTCGG
>JAGACJ010000064.1 GCA_017614195.1 Paludibacteraceae bacterium | reverse complement strand
TGTGCCGTTTTTTTGCTTTTCGTCTGCCATATAAGTTGATTTTTGTTAAGAATTCAGTTTCTTTATAAAGTGTACAAATTTACGGAATTTTCTTTGAAATACATCGCTTTTTCGAAGTCAAATTATTGACAATACGACTAAAAAAACAAGGGTTAGTCCTCGGGAAGCGACTTTGTGGTCTTGGCACCCAACTCTTTGATTTTACGGGCGGTGGTAAGAGCACTACCTCTGCCGTCGCTGAGTTTGTTGTAGGCGTCTGTATAAGCTTTTTGGGCATTGTTGAGCGAAGCCTTGATCCGGTCCATATCATCCACAAAACCGACAAGCTTGTCGTATAGCTGACCGCTTTTTTGGGCGATTTCGATGGCGTTGCGCGTCTGGTTTTCGTGCTTCCATACCGACGCGACTGTGCGTAGGGTTGCCAACAAGGTAGTCGGGCATACAATCACGACGTTTTTCTGCAGCGCCTTCTCGAAAATGGATCCGTCGGCCTGCATGGCAAGGGTGAACGACGCCTCGACAGGGATGAACATCAGTACGAAGTCGGGCGAGTCTATTCCGTAAAGATTCGCATAGTTCTTACCCGACAGCTCGCTTACATGCTTGTTGATTGAGTCGAGATGCGACTTGAGTGCCACGGCACGCACATCGTCTTCGGTAGCTGCGACATACCGCTCGTACGCCGTCAGCGACACCTTTGAGTCAATAACCAGATGCTTGTTGTCGGGCAATTGCAAAATCACGTCGGGACGCAATGTACGCCCCTCGCCGCTTTGCAACACTTGCTCGCGACTGAAATGCGCCCCTTCTTGCAACCCCGACATCTCGAGCAGGCGTTCGAGCACCATCTCGCCCCAGTTACCTTGCGTTTTAGACTCGCCCTTGAGCGCCCTCGCCAAATTTTGGGCATCTGCACTCACTTGTTGGTTAAGCGCTAACAAATGTTTGAGTTGCTCGCCCAATTGGATTTTCTCGCGCATTTCCTTGCCGTATGCCTCGCTGACTTGACGTTTGAAGTTGTCTATTTCGGTTTGCAGCGGTTTTAGCAACGTGCCGATTTGCCTCTCATTGCTCTGCGAAAATTCTTCGCTTCGGCTTTTAAGGACACGGTTGGCGATGTTCTCAAATTCGGAAGTAAGGCGTTGCTGCAAAGCCTCGAGTTGCTCTTGTTGTGAACCGACCTGTGCCGTCAAGTGGTTGTTTTCGCTTTCGAGCAAGGCATTGCGACGCTCCAAACTTGTCAATTTGGTGCGTTCGAGCCAAAACACAATCAGCGCGCCTACCGCAAGACCGAGGATCGCGCAAAGCAACAAGATTACCCAATCAACCACGCAGTTATTTTGAATGGATTTTCAGTTTCCAGTTGGCATCGCGTTTCATAAAGTCGCCCCAGCACAAAAGCGGCAGACTCACCGCAACGGCAGCGGCACCTGTACCACACAAGGCTGCGCCTACCTGACGGGTAACCTGGGCGTCGGTCGTTGAGTTGGCGCTCAAGAAACAAATGCCTCCAGCCAATGCCAGCGCACCACCCACACTGATGGTGATAACACCCGACTTGAAACAGTAATAACCCAACTTGTACTCTTCGTAAACTGGGGTTGGCATACACACATTTTTGTGACCATCCAACACTTTTTCGGTAGAATAGAAAGTCCAGTTCTCGTCATTGAGCTCGTTGGAAGGAACCACATACTCGTCGTACGTGGGGATATTGTAACAAACCTTTTCGGTACTGTAAGTCACATAAACCCTCTCCTTGAAGTTCAAACCGCGCTTGGCTCCGATAAAGTCCCAGTCGGACTGGGCAAAAGTACACCAGGCAATTGCTGACAATGCGACAGTTAAAATCAGTTTTTTCATTTTCTCCATTATTGCAAAAGAATGATTCATCAAACGCAAATTTAGATATTTTCCGTAAAAAAAGCAACACTGCCCGCCATAAGACAATGTCTGTCTTCGCAATTGCTACTGCTGCTGCAGAATTTCCATCCGATTGGCATCGAGACGCAAAAACGTGAACAGCAACAAGGTAAAGCCCCACATTGAAGAACCGCCATAACTGAAAAACGGCAGGGGAATACCAATGACGGGCACGATGCCGATGACCATACCGATGTTGATGACAAAGTGGAAGAAGAAAATACTGGCTACCGAATAGCCGTAAATTCGCGAAAAGGACGAACGCTGCCGTTCGGCCATAATCACCAGCCGGATAATCAGCGTCACATACAGGGCGATTACAAAGAATGTGCCGATGAAACCGCGTTCCTCGCCGATGGTACAGAAAATGAAGTCCGTATCTTGCTCGGGCACGTAGTTCAACTTAGTTTGGGTACCGTTGAGGAATCCCTTTCCCAAGAAACCGCCGGACCCGATGGCGATTTGCGACTGACGCACATTGTAACCAGCCCCCTGCGGGTCATCTTCGAGGCCCAACACAATCTTGATACGGATCTGCTGGTGTGGTTCCAACACTTTGTCGAACGCATAGTCGACCGAAAAGGCCAACCCGACAGTAGCGACAAACAACAGGCCGATGAGAGCGTACGATTTGCGCCGTTTGACCAGACTCCAAACAAACAACAAGAGCGTGCTGACTCCCATGCAGACAAAACCCGCATCGGTAAAACGGAGCCATTCGGGTTTGAAGACACGCACCAACGCCGCCACAGCATAAATGCCAACATTCGTCAGGACCAATGTGCGTATGCAAATGCGGTCGCGCGTATAGCGCAACAGCATAAAGGCAGCAAACAACGCGACACCGATGAACACCAGTAAATAGCCGTAGTCTTCGATCGGGGGGTTCATTCCTGCTTCGACCGGCAAATTGTTGAATCGCAGCACCACGACAAAAAAGACAACCGCCACAAAGCCAAGCACCAGCACCAGTCCGTTAAGTCCTTCGCGATACAACATCAGCAAGAAAGACACAAACACCAGCGCCGATCCCGTTTCGCTCTGCGCCACGATGATAGCCATCGGCAACAATATCATGGCGGCGATTGAAAGAATGTCGCGCGTTTTCTGCATATCAAACTCGAACCGGCTCATGAAACGCGCCAGACAAAGCGCAGTGGCATATTTGGCAAACTCAGCCGGTTGTATGCTGAACGAGCCGATTTTAATCCACGAGTGAGATCCTTTGATGTCGGGTGATATGAAGATGGTTACAATCAGCAGCAGGATCATCGCCCCATAGAAGATGTAGGCGATGTTATTATAGAATTTACTGTCAATCAACAAGATAACAACAGCCAACGCCAGGGCGCAGAAAATCCAGACCAGCTGCATGCCATGTCGCATCGAAAAATCGAGCAACGAAGGGTGCTCAAAGTCATAACAGGCTGCGTAAATGGTGAACCAACCGCACACCACCATGACCAAATATAGTAAAATCGTGGTCCAGTCAAGCTGTTTGATAAGGTTTGAACGGCGCTCCATACTTGTTATTCTTCATATAGTTTAGCTTCCAACATGCGTTGCTCCAGATACTGGCGATTGGGCGAAATGCTGCCTTTCAGATACTTTTCGATCATCAGACTGGCAATAGGTACCGCCCATGTGGCACCAAATCCGGCATTCTCGACATAGACGGCAATGGCAATCTGCGGGTCGTCTTGCGGGGCAAAGGCAATGAAAATCGAGTGGTCTTTGCCATGCGGGTTTTGGGCTGTACCGGTCTTGCCACAGAACGGGATACTGTCAATCCGTCCGATGCGTGCCGTACCCATCGACACGGCACGTGCCATGCCCTCTTGCACCACATCGAAATATTTGGGATCGATACTCGAATAATGCTTGGTCCGATATTTGATGTCGATGCTGTCGCCCTCCACCGCCTTGAGGATGTGAGGCGTGTAATAATACCCCTTATTGGCGATTACTGCCGCCAGGTTGGCCGTCTGCAACGGCGTGGCCAAAATCTCGCCCTGGCCGATGGAGATGGAAATGATGGTTGACGAACGCCAGTAACCCTTGCCATAGATACGGTCGTACATCTCGCTGGTCGGGATCTGGCCGCCCTTTTCGTTGGGGAAATCGACTTCGAGCTTGCTGCCGAAACCGAGCGAACAGACATGATTGCGCCAAGCGTCGTATGCCGAATCCACCGATCCGTATTTCGACAAATGGTTGTCGAGCAAATTGCGCAGACAGTAACAATAATACGCATTGCACGAATGCTGGATCGAGGAGGGCAGGTCGAGCGGCGAGTAGTGCGAGTGGCAGCCCAGTTTGCGGCTTCGGGTATAATAATATCCCTGATAACAAGGGAAGGATGTTGACGGGTTAATAATTTCTTCTTGTTGCATCGCTAAAGCCTGCACCAGCTTAAAGGTCGAGCCCGGAGGGTATTGCGCCATCATCGGGCGGTCGAACAACGGCTTGTGCGGATCGGCCAGCAATTTGGCATAATTGTCGGAACGCTTGCGTCCTACCAGCAGCGACGGATCGTATGACGGAGAGGAAACCAAGGCGAGAATCTCGCCCGTCTTGGGCTCGATGGCCACGATACTGCCCAACTTGCCTGCCATCAGCTCTTCGCCATAGGTCTGCAAATCCATGTCGAGCCCGACGGTCACATTCTTTCCGGCAACGGGAGCGATGTCGCGTTCGCCACCGCGATAACGCCCTTTGATACGGCCATGCACATCGCGCAAGAGGATTTCGGTTCCCTTTTGTCCGCGAAGCTGCTGCTCATACGTTTTCTCGATGCCCGACTGACCTTTGTAGTCGCCACGCTTGTAATAACTGTCTTCTTCGATTTGCTCACGGCTCACCTCGCCAATCGAACCGATGGCATGCGCCCCATGCGGCACGGCATATTCGCGCAATACACGCTGTTGCACAAAGGTGCCCGAGTAACGATACAGGTGCTCTTGCAGGCGGCCGTATTCTTCGCCCGACAATTGCGACATAAACACTTGCGGCGTATAGCGCGAGTAAGACGGGTTTTTTGACCGGTCTTTGATGTCGGCAATCCGTTGGTCGAACTCTGCACGCGTAATGCCGAGCGTTTTACAAAAAGAAATGGTATCGAAGTCGTACATCTCGCGCATGATAAGCATGATGTCGTAAACCGGCTGGTTCGACACAATAAGCTTACCGTTGCGGTCGTATATCAGTCCCCTTGAAGGATAAATGGTCTTGTGAAGGAAGGCGTTGCTGTCGGCCGAATCTTTGAAAGAACTGTCGATGACCTGCAAATAAAACAAACGAACCACAAACAAAACGGCTATCAACAACACGAAGACAATGACACCTTGGCTTCGCTGTTTATAATCCTGCTTGCTTGCATACCTGGCCATACGCTATTTGCGGATAAATTCGTAACTCAACACCAAGACAAAGGTAATCAACGTATTGCACAACGTGCGCAACAAGGCCACCCAAAGATTTTGCAAACTGAACGCCTCGAGCAAAAACAAGCAGGCATGGTGCAAAAAGATGATTCCGATAGCATATTTGCTATAGTTGACGAGTCCGAAAATGCGCACGGACGGCACGGCCCCAGCATAATCGATATGAAACAGACCGCTAATCCAAAAGCCGCGCAAAAACATCACCAACACACAAGCAAAGGCATGAATACCCCCGGTATTGTAGAAAATGTCAATGCAAAGTCCCAGTAAAAAGGCCAATACAAGTGACCAGTGACGCGATATGCCTACCGGCAGGTTCAACAGGAAGATGATGTAGACAAACGGACTGATAAATCCGAAATAATGGAAGTTGCCGAAGAGGAAGACCTGCAACAGCACCAATATTATGAATTGAAACGCATATTTCAAGACTGAATTTCCCATACCGCTATTTCTTGACCTCCTTTTCGAGTTCCACCATTTCGTCGCGATGCGTATAGGCAATTACCTCCACATACGACAATCGTCTGAAATCGGTGGCCAAATCTATCGTGATGTTGTAAAAATTGTCGGAAGGTTTCAATTCGATTGAATGAACTGTTCCAACGGGTATTCCTTCTGGGAAAATAGATGAAAAGCCACTGGTAATGACCTTTTCGCCTTCGTGCACCTTGGCATGCCGGGGAATTTCGATCAAATCGCAGCGATCGGGATTCAGACCGTCCCACACCACCGAACCAAAATTACGACAACTGTCGAGCCGGCTGCTGATTCGCGAGTTGGGATTCAACATCGAAAGCACCACGCTGTAATGTTGCGAAGCGTGCATCACGATACCCACCACGCCATCGGCACAGACAACGCCCATGTCGGGACGGATGCCGTCGCGCAATCCTTTGTTGATAGTCAGATAGTTTTGGAAATTGTTGACCGTGTTGTTGATAACCTTGGCGCGAATGTAAGTATATTGCTCGCTGACCGGTACCAAGGTGTCGGCCACGGCTCGTTTGTCTTTCAACGACTGATACGCCGCCAATTGCTTGCGTAACTGCTGGTTTTCGTTTTTGAGCCGGTTGTTTTCGTCAGACAACCCTTCGTTCTTGTGTCTCAGGCCGAAGTATTCGGTTACGCCATTCGACATTTGGTAAAACCCACCCGACACAGCATTAGACGAGTTCATAAACATTGACAGATGGTAATTGTTGCGATTGACCATCAAGACAATGGCTATGATCTCCAATACAATGAACAGCAACAATGCGCTGAACCGCTGAAAGAAACGAATGAGGTTCTCCATAAAATGACAGCAGTTTCTGGTGGAAAACCATCAGAAACTGCTTGTGAGTTTTAACGCATTAAGAATGAATAATTATCGACATTCTTGAGGGCGATGCCCGTACCTCGAGCCACTGCGTGCAAGGGGTCGTCGGCAATGTGGAACGGAATATTCATCTTGTCGGAGAAACGCTTTGCCAAGCCTCTCAACAAGGCACCGCCACCTGCCAGATAAATACCATTACGCACAATATCGGCATACAATTCGGGAGGTGTCTGCTCCAATGCACTCAAGATGGCGGTCTCCATCTTCGAAATGGATTTGTCGAGACAGTGGGCGATTTCCTGATACGAAACCGGCACTTCCATCGGCAACGCCGTCATACGGTTAGGACCATGAACAACATAGTCTTCGGGAGCCTCATCCTCATCAAGCTCGGTCAATGCGCTACCCACATTGATTTTGATCAGCTCTGCGGTACGCTCGCCCACCTTGATGTTGTGCATACGACCCATATATTCCTGAATATCGGCGGTCAAGTCGTCGCCGGCGATACGGATTGAACGGTTGCAAACCAAACCACCCAACGAAATCACGGCAATCTCGGTCGTACCGCCACCTATGTCAACAATCATGTTGCCTTCGGGGGCCTCAACGTCCAAGCCGATACCCATGGCGGCAGCCATCGGTTCGTAGATCATGTACACCTCGCGGCCATTGGCATGCTCCGAAGAGTCGCGCACAGCACGAAGCTCCACCTCGGTACTGCCCGACGGAACACAAACGACCATCTTGATTGACGGCGAGAAGAAACTCTTTTCGCTGATCATCTCGATCATGCCGCGAATCATTAACTCGGCAGCCTTGAAGTCGGCAATCACACCGTCGCGCAACGGGCGCACCGTGCGGATGTTGTCGTGTTCCTTGCCTTGCATCTGGCGCGCTTTTTCGCCAATGGCTACCAATTTGTCTGCACGCCAATCGAGGGCGACGATTGACGGTTCATCAAGCACGATCTTACCATTTTGAATGATAATCGTGTTGGCCGTACCCAAGTCGACGGCTATTTCTTGTTTAAACGAAAAAAATCCCATATTTAGTCTGATTAATTGCTTAATGTTTGAAATGGCGGATACCTGTCGTCACCATTGCAACATTGTTTTTGTTGCAATATTCAACCGACTCTCCGTCACGAATCGATCCGCCCGGGTGAACCACAGCCGTGATTCCGGCCTTGTGGGCGATTTCGACGCAATCGGGGAACGGGAAGAAGGCGTCCGAAGCCATCACAGCGTCTTGCAAGTCCATCTTGAAGGTATGAGCCTTTTCGATGGCTTGTTTGAGCGCGTCGACACGCGACGTTTGGCCTACTCCGCTGGCGCAAAGCTGTTTGTTCTTGGCCAAGACAATCGAATTTGATTTCGAGTGCTTTACGATGATGTTGGCGAAAATCAGGTCTTCGATTTGGGCCGGAGTGGCTTTCTTGTCGGTCACCGGCGTAAAGTCGGCGGCGCGCTCCACGTTGAGGTCGCGGTCTTGTACCAAGACGCCGTTAAGCAGTGTACGGCATTGCCATGTCGTTTTGATGGTGTCTTTCTGTACCAGAATGATGCGGTTTTTCTTTTGCATCAACACCTCGAGTGCCTTTGCGGTATAGGCCGGAGCGATAATGACTTCGAAGAAGATTTTGTTGATTTCCTCTGCAGCAGCCTCATCAACCTCTGCATTGGTTACCAACACACCGCCGAACGCCGAAACGGGGTCGCCTGCCAAGGCGTCTTTCCAAGCCTCGAGCACTGTAGGACGCGATGCCAAACCGCATGCGTTGTTGTGTTTGAGAATGGCGAAGGTCGTTTCGTTGAAGTCGCCGATCAGATTCACTGCGGCGTCAATGTCAATCAGGTTGTTGTACGAAATTTCTTTTCCGTGCAATTGCTCAAACATTTCGTCGAACTTGCCGAAGAACTGGCCTTTTTGATGGGGGTTTTCGCCATAGCGCAACGATTTGGGGTTGTTCATGGTCAAGCGGAAACCGCTTTTGGTGTCGGCGTCGAACCAGTTGAAGATGGCCGAATCGTACCACGAAGACACGGCAAATGCCTCTTTGGCGAAGAAGCGACGTTCTTCGAGCGAACTTTGGGCTCCGTTCTTTTCCAACAACTCCCAAAGCGGGGCATATTGGTCTTGCGATGCTACAATGATGACATCGGCAAAGTTTTTGGCGGCGGCGCGGATCAGCGAGATACCGCCTATATCGATTTTTTCGATAATGTCTTGGGAAGCTGCGCCACTGGCAACAGTTTTTTCGAAGGGATACAGGTCAACAATCACGAGGTCGATTTCGGGAATCTCGTATTGTGCCATCTGGTCACGGTCGCCGGCGTTTTCGCGACGTCCGAGAATACCACCGAACACTTTCGGGTGAAGGGTTTTTACACGACCGCCCAAAATTGAGGGATAACCGGTCAAGTCTTCGACTGCCTTGCACGGAACGCCAAGCGATTCTACAAATGCCTGAGTGCCTCCGGTCGAAAGGATTTCAACACCTTCGGCGTGCAATTTCAAGATGATTTTGTCAAGATTTTCCTTGTGAAATACCGACACAAGAGCGGTTTTGATTCTCTTTTGCTCCATTGCTCAATAACGCTATTTATAATAAGCTCTGCAAAATTACGAAAATCGTTTGATATACAAAGCATTGAGCAAATGAAAAATACGCGGTGTTGAAAAAAAAATCAACGCCGCCGGTACGACACGAAGCAGTAGGCGTAGCGGTTTTTTTCGTCGGGGTCAAAAAGTTCGGCCGAAACGGCTTTCCACACATCACCGTTGATGTCTGGAAACCATGCGTCGGCTGTAAATTTGGACTGGATATGCGTGATTTCGAGCCGGTCGGCCTCGGACATCGCCTCGGCATACACCGACGCCCCGCCAATGACAAACACTTCCTCATCGGCACCACACATCGCCAATGCCGCCGAAAGCGAAACCGCCGTTTCGCAACCGGCAAACTGCGCTTCGGAATTGCGCGTGAGCACAATGTTGCGACGGTCGGGCAAAGCCCCTTTGGGCAGCGACTCGAACGTCTTACGACCCATAATCACCGTATGCCCTACCGTCAACGACTTGAAATGACGCATGTCGGCCGGCAGGTGACACAACAAACGATTACGATACCCAATACCTAACTGCTCGTCGACGGCAGCAATCAAACATACTTTTGCCATATTGCCGAATTAAACGGAAACCACCCCTTTGATGTGCGGATGCGGATCGTATCCGGTAAGGGTGAAGTCCTCGTATTTGAAATCAAAGATATTCTTTACATCAGG
>JAGACJ010000063.1 GCA_017614195.1 Paludibacteraceae bacterium | reverse complement strand
CCGTAATCGTCGTCGAGCCAGGCCACGACGGGCGAAAAGTCGAGCGACACGGCGCCATAGACCCCCACCGCCCACGACTTGCTGAAAGGAATCGACGCACCGACACTGGGATTCCAACCAATCATGGAGTCGAACGGCGAAACGCCCAACTCAAACTGTAGCAGATTCAACTCAAACAAATGGTATCGAAAGGCCAGCGTGCCCGCCGAAATCAGGTGGCGATTGTCCGAAAAATCGTAGGCATAGCCCAGTTGCAAGGCCGACAAGACGGTGGATCCGCTGTAGTTGTAAAACCGCGTCATAACCGACCCGCGTGACGACGGGCTATTTTGAGAAAACGACGATTGGGGTTGACGCTGAGTTTGTGTTTGAGGATTGGTTTGAGTTTGAGACTGGCCTGTGGATTTGGGTTGTAATTGCTGCGCCGACCGGCTATCGGCCGAAGGTAGGATTTCGGACGTAGCGGCACTGGACGCCAACGGCTTAGGCGTATAACGCACCAAAGTTTCCGACATGGCAGGGACAGACGCATCCAGTTGCCGCTTGTAGTCGCGCATTGACGGGTCATCACTATCAATCACCGTACCATAGTTCCACGATGTATGCCGACGGATGGCTACACCGACGGTCACTACCGACTCGTCGAGCATGTGGTGCCGATGCCCCAAATTGGGAACATTGTCGTCAATCAGCAATGCCATCACAATATCGCGGCCAGTATGAAAACCGTATTGGCAGCTTTCGCGTCTGAAATGTTTGGCACATTCGGTGCGGTCATGTCCGATTACCCCCTTGCGCCCCATTTCGTCGGCCCAACAAACCGCCTGACGGTGCATAAAGCTATCGTATAACAGGGCCTCCGCCGGCTTGGCGGATTTCAGTTCCGAAACCAGCGAGCGATAATAGTAGGAAGACTTGTCCAGCTCTGCAAATCCATCTGGTTTTTGATAAGGGAGCACCTCCACCTTCAAAAATTTATGCGGATACAGACGGGCCAGATTGATGTACAAAACGACGTTTTTCTCCTCCTGGGTCAGGTACGATACTTTTTGAGCCGTGTTGGCCCGGGCAATTTCGTCGGCAGACCACAGAGGATCCACCGTTGTCTGAGCGAAGACTGGAGACAGACACAGCAAGGACGCCAACAGAAACAGGCATCTTTGCATCCGATTATGGAAGTCACTTCCGTTCATGTTTGACTTTCGGTTTTCCGACCGGCTGCAACAAATCATACCGGCGGATAAAGTCTTGCAAATCACGAGATTTCGGATTGCTCCACCCTATTTCGGCGAGGGCGGCGGCACGAGGAAACGCCTTGAACATCAATTCAGAGGGACTCCATGTGTATTCCGACCAGTTATTGCCCTGAATGCCGATAATGTGCGACTTTTCGGCATTGCCCGCCTCAGCAAACGGATCGAACGCATACACCTTCGAAAGCGGCAACACATTGCAGAAATACTCGAGCGTATCGTCCTCAATCTGCTGGCTATAATCGAGGTAGCAATGCGTGTATGGGCACATCACCACATCGTGTCCCGAAGCGGCGGCACGAGTACCGAGCGACACGTCCTGCCACGACATCAGCATCGCCGAAGCCGGTAACGATTCATTGTATATTTCGCTCCAACCGATAATGCGTTTGCCCTTTGCAGCCACATATTCGGCCACACGATTGACCAGCCAGTACTGCAAGGCATCTTCATCATCCAAGCCCTCTGCAGCCTTACGTGCTTGACATTTGGCACATTGACGCCAACGGTTACGGGGTGCCTCATCACCACCGATATGGATCACGTCGCTGTCAAACAAATCGCAAATCTGATTGAGCACCGCATAGATAAAGGAAAGCGTACTGTCGTTGCCGATACAGAACACATCCTCTTCGATCCCCCATGTCAGACGCGGATGGCGATAGGGCAAACCGTTGGGGTTGCAAGCGAGATACGGATAAGCGGCAATAGCTGCGTAGCCATGCCCCGGCAGTTCAAATTCGGGAACCACCTTGACACCTTTGTCATGCGCATACCGCACCACCTCGCGGATATCGTCCTGCGTATAGTAATACGGGCCATACGGCACTCCGTCTTGTTCATCACGGTTACCGCGTTTGGGCGATGACGGACGCACGGCACCCACCGTCGTCAATTCGGGAAATCCCTTAATTTCGATGCGCCACGCCTGGTCGTCGGTCAGGTGCCAATGCAGCACATTCATCTTGTAATAAGCCATGCGGTCGATAAAGTCTTTCACCGCCTGCTTACCGAAGAAATGCCGGCAATCATCGAAGTGCAAGCCGCGCCACGACATGACAGGCCAGTCCTCTATATCCATCATGGGCGTATGTTTGCCCACAATCAGTTGCTTGAGTGTTTGCTCTGCATAACGAAAACCTTCTTCCGACGACGCACGCACCTCTATACGGTCGGGATACATCTTAATCGTGTAGGCTCCCTCGGCCAAACGGCTGTCGCCATAAAACGCAATGTAATTTCCTTTTTCGGGCAAAAAAGTGTTGGCTGGGTTTTTCTTGCCGAATTTCTGATGCCAATATTTCTGCAACCGCAGTACAGTGGCCTTTGCGCCCGGTGTGTCATCGGGATACAACCATGTTTTGCGCGTAAAGCAGAACTCACCCGACTTCTCGGTCACTTTTTGGGGCATGGGCAGTAAATTGACCTCTGCCAGCAACGCCAATGTTGTCAGCAAGCCCACAAATATGCATAGTAGTTTCTTCATCATCAATTAAATCCACAACGGCCACCCCGACATTGCCGGTCAACATCCACCGCAATTCCGACTTTGAACCCCACCGATAACGGATGGACGCTCTGCACTTTTTCGGACGCCAACATACCGTTGTACTTTTCAGAAAACAACGGTTGGTCTTTGGCTTTGATAACCGACAATACGCCGCCCGACACAAAAATTCCGAAATAAAACGGCATTGATCCACGCTTGCTATAATGGAATCCCAAATCGGTAAACAGCGACATGCCTGCGGCACCGAACGGCAACCGGTGCGATGCCTTGTCGGTGGCATACACTTTCATGCCAAGCGATTCGTCGTTTGCGACTTCTTGATGAGTAACTGGATAATAAGCGCGCGTCTCCATCGTTCCAGTCGTGATTTCGTAATCGTTATTCACTGGCACATACAGCGAAACGCCCGCATCCCAAATAAAACTCATCGTACGGCTGACAGAACGCTGCAAACAGATACCCACCGGCACTTCGAACGCAAAAACACTTTGTTTCTCGGTCCAATTGGTGTAATAGACCCGACGGTCGTATTCGGGTGTGTAATTCACATTCACATCGGTGCAATTGAGCACGGTTTTCGAATTGGCCGTATTCATTCCGACACCCACCCGGATACCGGCTGTTTTATTGAAAAAATATCGGTACGAAACATCGAGCGTAAAACCGCCGCCCACTTTATGAGTGGCGTCCTTGGACGAGAACAGGAGAGTCTGCATGCCACCTCCCACATCAAAATGGAAAAAACTGCCTTTGGCCTGCGCCAGCAACAGCATGGGGCAAAAGCAACCTATAACAAGTAACAGACGTTTCATCAGTATCAAAATTTATGTCCGAATTATCTTTTATTCTTGAAGCGACGACATGATGTCCGCCCACAACAATTCGGGAGTCAAACGCATCTCGTTCAACAAATCGGATGTTTTGAAACGATCGTAGAACGCCTTGGGCAAGCCACGATTCAAGACCTTGACCGACGAATTGGCATAGAATTGTGCTATTTTGGCACCGAAACCGCCTTCGACAAGGCCGTCTTCGAGGGTTACCACCAAACGGTGGTCGGTTTTGAGCGATTCAAGCAATGCGGCATCCACCCCCGAAACAAACTTGGGATTGATTAAGGTAGCGCGCACGCCTTGCTGTTGCAACAGGTTGACGGTTTGTTGTGCCTGAGATTGGAAAATACCCAAACCTAAAATCGCCACTTCGCGACCGCGTTGCACCACTTCGTATTTGTTGGTCTGGTTATAGTCGGTCGTATCCGCCTCACCCGAAGAGACCACTTTTTCGGGAACCCGAATCACCACAGGGCCTTTATTCTGCAAAAGCGCCCAATCAAGCATGGCGAAATATTCTTCTTTGGTATAAGGCGACAAATAGGTGATACCTGGGATATTCGAAATCATCGGAATATCTTGGAAACCCGTATGGGTCACGTCGTTAAGGCTATATACACCGTTATAGAAAATCAAAATAACAGCAGGATTTGCATTAAGCGACAAGTCTTGCGTCAACTGGTCGTAGGTACGTTGCACAAATGTACTGTTGAGGGCGAACACCGGCCGGCCGCCTGCCTTGGCAATGCCCGACAAAAAGGCGGTGGCGTGTTCTTCGGCTATACCTACGTCAACAAACTGGCGTCCGGCCTCCACACGCATAGCTGGGGTAAAGCCGAATGTCATCGGCATGGCAGCCGTAACGGCCACCACCTCCGGACGGCGACGAATCTGTTCCATCAGATAAGCACCCGTCAAATCTTCGTATCGTTCGCCATCGAACTGTACCTTGCACTGGCCGCTGGCCAAATCAAACGGAAATCCCCAGTGGAACTGTTCGCGATTGCGCATGGCAGGACCATATCCGTTACCTTTCTGTGTGTGGATATGCACCACTATCGGATGGTCCGAATCCTTCACCTTGCGAAAAACCTCGACCAAAGCTTCCACGTCGTTTCCCTTATCCTCATAGACATAGTCCAACCCCATGGATTTGAAAAAATTGCATTCAGCCGTACCTTGCGTATCCCGCAACTGCTTGAAATTGCGATACATACCACCTCGGTTCTCGGGAATCGACATCTCGTTGTCATTGACTACGACAATCATGTTCGTTCCTTGCTCCGCCACATTGTTCAAACCTTCGAACGCCTCGCCGCCACTCAAAGAGCCGTCGCCGATAACGGCAACCACATTGTACTTTTGGTCCAACAGATCGCGGCCTTTGGCCAATCCGCACGCCAGACTTACCGAAGTCGAGGTGTGACCCACATTGAACATGTCGTGCGACGACTCAGCAGGATTGGTGTAACCCGACACATCATCGTAATGTGCCGGATCGGTAAACGCCTGCATACGGCCCGTCAGCATTTTGTGTACATAACTTTGATGCGAAACGTCGAATACAATCTTGTCGCTCGGCGAATCAAACACATAGTGCAAAGCAACCGTCGCTTCGACAAAACCGAGGTTCGGTCCGATATGGCCACCGTGCTCGCTCAATTTTTTGAGCAATGCAGAGCGCAACTCCTGACACACGGCAGGCAGTTCTTTTTCGGAAAGCGCCTTTAACGCTTGGGGCGAATGAATCGTTTCAATATACATAATGTTTAGGCTATAAGCAAAGATTAACGGCGGTTGCCGAGAAAACGCAACAGATACAGGAACAGGTTGATAAAGTCGAGATACAGACTCAACGAACCCAGCAAAGCGATTTTTTGTGCCGTCTCGTCGGCTTCGTCATCACAATCGGCCAACATACGTTTGATTTTTTGCGCATCGTAGGCCGTCAGACCACTGAAAAGCAGCACACCGATTCCTGAGACAATCAGGCTGAAAGTGTCGTTTTGCCAAAAGATTTGCACCACACTGGCGATAATCAGACCGATGAGTGCCATGAGCGCAAAGCGACCGAAACCGCTCAAATCACGTTTGATAAACGAGCCGATCAGCGCCATGGCGGCAAACATGCCGGCAGCCACAAAGAAGGTCGATGCGATAGACGACATTGTATAGGCAAGGAAGATGACACTAAGCGTCAGACCGTTCACGACAGAATACACGACAAACATCAGCGCCGCCGTATTGAACGACATCTTATGGATACGAGCCGATAAAACCAAGACGAGAACAATCTCGGCAATCATTAACCCAATCCATACGAGTTGGTTGCCAAACACCATGCTGAGTACCGACGGAGAGGTTGCAGTCAGATAGGCAACAACACCAGTCACCGCCAACGCCAACGACATCCAACCATAGACATTGCGCATCAGTTTACGCTGGGCGACAGCCGTTTCTTCGGCATCATACGTACGCGGAGTCACGTTTTCATAATAATTTTCTTCCATAGATCTATTGTTTTGATTGTTTGTTCAAACTTAGTGTACAAAGATAATGTTTTTTCCGAAATCAGAAAGAATCAGCCAGCCAAAAACATCAACTTTTGACGACATGATTTTTTTTATTAACTTTGCGGTCTAATTTGAGGGGAACATACTCCTTTTTATCAAACCAATATTTTCGTTGATATGATCATTGTTTCGGACCTCGCCATTCAGTTTGGCAAACGCATTTTGTTTCAAGATGTCAATCTCAAGTTCACACCCGGCAACTGCTATGGAGTAATCGGTGCCAACGGCGCTGGCAAATCAACCTTGCTACGTATGCTGAGCGGAGCGTTGGAGCCTACACGCGGAACCATCACATTTGGTCACAACGAACGTCTTTCAGTATTGAAGCAAGACCACTTTGAATTTGACGAATTTACGGTAATGGATACCGTATTGATGGGCCATGAGCGTCTGTGGGACGTAATGAAGGAGAAAGACGCCTTGTACGCCAAGGAAGACTTTAGCGAAGCAGACGGCATGCGTGCCTCCGAATTGGAAGAGGCTTTCGCCGAAATGGACGGATGGAATGCCGAAAGCGACGCCGCTTCGCTATTGAGCAGCTTGGGCATCAAAGAAGACCTGCACTATAGCCTTATGAAAGACTTGAGCGGTAAACAAAAAGTGCGGATTCTATTGGCACGAGCCTTGTTCGGCAAACCCGACAACCTGTTGCTCGACGAGCCTACCAACGACTTGGACATCGACACCATCGCATGGCTCGAGAACCACCTGGCCAACTACGAAAACACCGTATTGGTCGTATCGCACGACCGTCACTTCCTTGACGCCGTAAGCACCCACACCGTCGATATCGATTACGGCAAGGTCAAACTGTTTGCCGGCAACTATTCGTACTGGTACGAATCGAGTCAGTTGGCACTGCGTCAGCAACAGATGCAAAACAAGAAAGCCGAGGAAAAGCGCAAGGAATTGGAAGAGTTTATCCGCCGCTTCAGTGCCAACGTGGCCAAGTCAAAACAAGCCACCAGCCGCCGCAAGATGTTGGAAAAACTCAATGTGGAGGAAATCCAGCCCTCTACCCGCAAATACCCGGGCATCATCTTCACGCCCGAACGCGAGCCGGGCAACATGGTGCTTGAGGTAAAAGGATTGTCGGCATCGGTCGATGGCACTTGTCTGTTCAAAGATGTGAACTTCAACGTCGAAAAAGACGACAAAATCGCTTTCGTGTCGCGCGACCCGCGTGCCATGACCGCTTTGTTTGAAATCATCAACGGCAACCAAAAAGCCGACAGTGGCTCGTACAATTGGGGGGTTACCATCACCACCGCCTACCTGCCGCTCGACAACAGCCGTTTCTTCGACACCGACCTCAATCTGGTCGATTGGCTGAGCCAATATTCGCCCGACACCACCGAGTCGTTTGTGCGCGGCTACCTCGGTCGTATGCTATTTGCCGGCGAAGAAATCTACAAAAAAGCCAGTGTGCTTTCGGGTGGTGAAAAAATGCGCTGCATGATCTCGCGCATGATGCTCAAAAACGCCAACGTCATGGTGCTCGACTCTCCGGCCAACCACCTTGATTTGGAATCCATCCAAGCCTTCAATAACTCGCTGAAGACCTTTAAGGGCAACGTACTGATGGCATCGCACGACCACGAATTCATTCAAACGGTCTGCAACCGCATCATCGAGCTGACACCTAACGGAATCATTGACAAGGTTACCTCATACGACGACTACTTGGACGATGCCAACGTCAAAGCCCAGCAAGAGCGCTTGTACGGATGCTAAACCACATAGGACAAAAAAAGGGGATGGTTTATTGAACCATCCCCTTTTTTTTATTCACTAAAGATTTACTTCACTTTATCAACGATGGCTTTGAACGCTTTGGGTTCGTTCATGGCCAAATCGGCCAAAGCCTTGCGGTTCATTTCGATACCGGCTTTGTGCAAAGCACCCATCAACTTCGAATAAGACATACCTTCGAGACGAGCGGCAGCGTTGATACGTTGAATCCACAATGCGCGGAAGTTACGTTTTTTATTCTTACGGTCACGGTAAGCATAGGTCAAACCTTTTTCCCAAGTATTCTTGGCAACGGTCCAAACGTTTTTGCGAGCACCGATGTAACCTCTGGTTAATTTAAGTACTTTTTTTCTTCTTGCTCTTGAAGCAACGTGATTAACTGATCTTGGCATAATTTTGTTTTTTGTGATTGTCAGCGCCGGCTTTACGGACTTTTAGGCTGAACATTCGGTTAATAATTTATTTAAGACCCAACAAGAATTTTACGTTCGACAAATCGGCGTGTTCTACCAAACCGTCATAAGTCAAATTACGTTTTGCTTTAGTCGTTTTTTTGGTCAAGATGTGACGCTTGAAAGCATGCTTTCTCTTGATTTTTCCTGATCCGGTAAGGCTGAACCTCTTTTTGGCACCGGAATTAGTTTTCATTTTCGGCATTGTAATAAATATTAGTTAGTTAAATAAATGTTATTTCTTCTTTTTGGGCGACAACATGATGCTCATGCGTTTACCTTCCAAAACGGGTAACTGGTCAACTTTGCCGTACTCTTCCAAATCATTGGCAAAACGCAACAAGAGAACCTCACCCTGCTCTTTGAACAAAATCGAACGACCCTTGAAGAAAACGAACGCTTTCAGTTTTGAACCTTCTTGCAAGAAACTGATGGCGTGTTTCAGTTTGAATTCATAGTCGTGGTCATCTGTTTGCGGACCGAAACGAATCTCCTTTACAGTCACCTTCACAGATTTCGCCTTTTGCTCTTTCTCCTTTTTCTTTAACTGATACAAGAATTTGGAGTAGTCAATTATCTTACATACTGGAGGATCCGCGGTCGGCGAAATTTCCACCAAATCGAGATTCAACTCATCAGCAAGCCGTATGGCTTCTTTATAACTGTAGATACCGGTCTCTACATTATCACCGACCAATCTGACTTCTGCAACACCTGTAATCTTTTCGTTGATACGGTGCGCGTCTTCCTTGCGACCGTGGTTATTGCCTCCGCTAGGGCGGTTATTTGTTCTCGGTACAAATGTGTTTGCGATAAAGGACGTCCTCCAAACGTTGTTAAATAAATTAGATATAAATTTTGAGCGTGCAAATATAGTGCATTTTTAATTCATACACAAATATTGCAAAATTTTATTTTTTCGAATCCGAATCCGTCACCATTCCAAGCGAATTGATTTCGGCCTCGGTTTTGTCGGCGAACTCAAACTCATACTCAAATCCGTCGTTTTCAACTTTCACAATCGGCTTGTTGATAAAGTCGGTATTCAGTGCGGCACGCACCTTGGCCGGCATCATCTTGTCAGTAATGACGATTGATTTTTTTATCTTGGTAGCGTTGATTTCGGACCATGCACCTACCATATCAAAATCGACAAACAATTTGTTTTTGAAGTACACTTTATACTCTTTGACTCCACGTTCGTCGGTCTCGCACAAGATTTTCTTCACCGCCAAATCAGCGAAATGTTCGTTGATATATTGCTGAGCCTTTTCGGGCAAACCGCT
>JAGACJ010000062.1 GCA_017614195.1 Paludibacteraceae bacterium | reverse complement strand
TGGCCTCCTTTGGCAAGTCGTGCATCGTGCAAACCCTTTTTGTGCGTGGAGCGGGAGTCGATAACACCACCGATGAGGAGGTGTCGGCCTGGATCAAGGCCCTCGTCCGTATCGCTCCCCGTCAGGTGCAACTCTATCCCATCGACCGCAAAACCCCGATGGAAGGCCTCGAAAAAGTGCCGGTCGAAGAATTGCGCCAGATAGCCGCCAAAGTGGAGAAACTTGGTATTGAAACCCAAGTGATAGGCTGATGAAACGCGTGTTGGTTGCTCCGCTGGAATGGGGACTAGGGCATGCATCGCGTTGTATTCCGCTGATTTATACTTTGTTGCAGCGTGGCGATGAGGTGCTGCTTGCAGCCACGGGCAATGCGCGCTCGCTGTTGGCGCAAGAATTTCCACAATGTCGCCTTGTCGATCTGGCCCCTTCGTTCAGTATGCGCTATAGTCAAGGCCGTTCGCAAGTATGGGCAGTAATCCGTAGTCTTCCCCGGCTGGTTTTTTGCTCGATACGCGAGCATCGCGACATTCGGCGTATCGTGCGGCAATATCAGATTGACGAGGTGATTTCCGACAACCGTTTCGGGTTGTGGTGCAAAGATTGCCGGAGCATTTATATTACCCACCAGCTGCAGATTCCGTTGCCTCGTCGTTTCGAATGGCTCGAGCCGCTGGCCGCTTTTCTTCATCGGAAGGTCGTAGCACAATACGATGTTTGTTGGGTACCCGATTACGCCGACGTCTGCAAATCGTTGGCAGGCCGGTTAAGTCATCCGCGACAAACCCCTGCAAATGTAACCTATATCGGACCCTTGTCGAGATTCGAAAAGATAGAAGGCCGACAGGGCGGCGGTGTGTTGCTATTGCTTTCGGGACCCGAACCGCAGCGGTCATTGTTTGAACGGGATTTAATCGAAAAATATGGTCATTCAAACCAAACCGTACGGTTGGTCCGGGGAACAAAAAGCGCACCTGCGCTTGACAAATCTGCAACAGGCGTGATTGAAGTAGTGGATATGCCCGCTACTGCCGAATTGTCGGAGTGGATAGCCGCTGCCGATTGCATCGAGGCGCGCAGTGGGTACAGTACGGCAATGGATTTGCATGTGGCCGGAAAATTGCCTGTCGCGCATCTTACTCCAACTCCCGGTCAGCCCGAGCAAGTTTATTTATCCCAATACCTCAAGCAAAAGTTCCATACTTTGTAGTTGGTGCATCGATGGCAAGTGGAATCTGAAATAACGCATCAATAATTGCAAAGCTTCGGCGCGTTGTACTGCCGATAACGCTTCTTCTTGGCAAATGGCGCGAAACAGAGTCTGGTCGTAAGGCTGCAGCAGTTGCAAAAACTCATTTTCGGTGCTGTCGCTTGGATAGAAACCCATCAATCCGGCAAACTCCACCAAAAACTGTTGTGGAAACAGCGAAATCCCGTTTGTGGCATCATTTAACCGTACAGCGGTTTCTTCCAAATAGTCGAACAAATTTACATCTTGTTCATTGGCATAGAGGGCTGAACATACCGTTTCGGCGATAAAGAACGCGATGGCTGATTTGGTGGTATCGGCCAATAAGTCGGGGTGGAATTTCAGCGGGGTGGCTTCGACAATGTGTTGCAAGTCGCGCTTGTCGCGATGGTCGACCTCAAGCGAAAGCAGCGTCAGCGCTTGCAAGTAAGGCGTGCGGCAGACAGCCCGTTTGCTTGCCGGAGCGTGTACCAAGTACGACACCTTTCCAAACTCGCGGGTGAAAATCTGCACAATGCGGTCGTTGTCGCGATAACGAATCGATTTCAGTACAATGCCGGTAGTTTTGTATTTCATTCCAAAACAATCAGTTTGTGTGAGATCGTGCCAGCAGACGAGTCGATTGTCAGCAGATAGACGCCAGGTCGGGTAGGAGGTTCCAAACTTGTTCCTGTGCCCGAAAGCACCAATCTTCCGGCAAGGTCATACAGCCGATAGCTGCAGTTGGTCCCTTGGCTGCGTAAATACACGGTTCCTCTGGTCGGATTGGGGTAGATCGATATTGTGGTTCTCGGACTGTCTGTCGTTTCGTGAACGGCCGTCAAATCCTTGTCGCTTACAACGGGTTCGATCCAAAGTTGCACACCCAAGTCGGTGTAGGGACTGTCGTCGAAAGACGCCCATTCCGAACCATTGAGCCAACTGGCGGTCGAGTTGGCCGTCGGCGCCGCCAGAATATGGAAACTGTCGCGAGCCGACAATCCATTGTAATCCAGTTCGAAAGCAATGTGGCAGGCGGTACCGATTTGTATGGGACTGTCGAAGCGGACATAATTTTCTTTTGCGGTATAACTGCCTTTGTAAAATTCAGTTACGTTTCCGCGATAGTTTTCGTGGTATATCGGGGCAAACAAGGTACTGCGTAACAGATTGCCCGGCAGTCCGTGGTCGTCGGCGTAGACATGGATGTTGATTGGACATCTTTCTTCGTAGTATCCTGTGCCAATCATCAGATAAACGCCGTACAGTGTCTTCTCGGTGTCAAATTCGTATCGTTCGGCATATTGATTGATGCGCTGTCTGTTGTGTCCGCACAAGTACCCGTCTTTGCGTTCGGGCATGTAGAGTGATGTAGGAATCACGTCGTCGGGCAGGTTGCAGACACGCTCGCAAACATTGCGCTCGGTATAGGGGTCGAATCCGTCCATCTGCGTCAACTCTGATTCCGGGCTTAACCAGTATTTGAGTTGCCCTGTACTGCCTCGGGCATAATCCCAGGCAATGTCGAAACGGGAATAATAGTCTTTGTATGGAGAGTCACAGTAAGACTGGCCGCCAGTCAAAGCCCCGATAATGCGCAGTTGGGGGTCGAGCAGCCCCGATCCGGAAGATCCTTCTTCTGTGGTGCCAGTGTCCCATTCCTCCACTTTCCAAAAACCGTCAGATACAAACGATGACGAAAAACTGGCGATAGTCGGGCGCGAGGTGTAACTGACGCGTTTGCTGTCTCCGTTGGGATGTTGTATGCAAGTGTAAACGCCTTCTTGGGGGGTGTTTCTGTTCCATCCTGCCAAATAGGGCCGGTAATCCTTGGGAGGCATCGAATCCATTTCGAGTAAGGTGCAATCGAGCGATTCGTTGTAGATGCGTAGTGTAGTGCCGGCAATCGAACACTCCTCGCTGCCTTGAATCAGCGTGTCGCGCGCCGGTACTTCGTAATTGAATGTGACAACGGTGCGTTCTGCCAGGACATCGGCATTGTAGTAGTTCCCTGAATAGCAATGCCCGGCGGTATAAATGTACGGCTTGTGCAATTCGGAGTTAATCATAGAGCCGGTGCAGAACCACGAGGAGGATCGGTCGCAGATGTACAGGTGGCAAGTGGCGCGCTCAATTTCGGACAAGGCTTCTTGGGTGTTGCTATGGGGCGAGCAATTGTTCGACGTGTTGAACCCAGCTGTGCTTTTGAAATTGTGAGCTGCGTCACCAATAACCAGCAGTCCTGTCTTGTCTCCTTTGGGCACCTGATATTCTACAATGACACTGTCGCCGGCAATCGGACTGACGGGCAAAGATTTTCCTTTGCGCACATTGTCGGCACCGTATTTGCCGTGCAATAGCGACTTGTCTGGGGTGTAGAGGTAGACCCCTGATTTTTGGTCAATATCAAAACTACTGAAAATCAGACTTATAGATTCTGCGTCTTTGGAGTAGATTCCCAATTTCCAGATATCGAGCGAGTCTGTAGTGATATGAAGTCCCTGCTTCACCACATCCGCGTTGAGCACACCGACGTTTCCAGCATAGCAACGGCGCAATCGCTTGTCAACGGTTTTCCTTGTGGTGTCAACCGGCAGTTTGAGGTAGGGAATGGTTACGGCCTTGCGCAAACCGGGCGTATGCCAGCCATACGGTGTGCCGGCCGATTGTTTTTGCCCCCATGCAGCGCTGCAAGCCATGCACAACAGTGCAATAACCGCTAAATTGTACTTTATTCCCGATAACATTGTCTTAACACTATTCTGCTTTCGAGACCTATATTGAGTAATAGGTCAAGTATGCTCAAGTTCGGTACGAATCCGTATTTTTCTGCAAACAACTGGTAGTACGGCACGGCTTCGAAATGCTCGTCGGGGCGAGGGTGCTTATAGTCGGCCAGGTGCCTAAAGTCGTTTTCTACGGTTTTGGCATAATCGGTCGTCAGCTGCTGTGGCTTGCCGATTTCGAGCCAGCGGCACACAAAAGCGTGGAAATCCTGATGCAAGTCGACCAAAAAACGGTATGGCTTATGATAAAGCCGGTCCAAGTCGTCGGCCAGATACAACAGGTACGGACTTTTGTTGTATGCTGCCTGAATGGCGCCCCAATGTATTTTCTGCCATGGCTCGTCTGCCACTTGTATGTCGCGTGTCGGGCAATGCCCGTTGTGTGTGTTGGCAACAGGAATGCTCAGATCCAGTATGCCGTCTGCTGTTAGAATCCGACAGCGGTTGCGTGACGTCTGTTTGTGATAACTGCAGCATTGCTCCCAAGTTACGGCGTCGTAATGCAGAATCTTGCTGTAGTGCTGCACGTCGCACAAATACCCGCTTGTCAGTACAACCGTGCTCATTGCAGTTTTTCGACCGACTTGAACAATCTGTTCCAGCGGATGGATTTGCCCAAATTCCAAAACGACTCGTCTTTCTCGATCGAGAGCCATACAAACAGCGGCTTTCCTACGATATGGTCTTCGGGAACGAACCCCCAATAACGCGAATCGGCGCTGTTATGGCGGTTGTCGCCCATCATCCAGTAGTAGTTCATCTTGAAACAATACTGCTCGGCAGGCTCTCCGTTCAAGTAATAGACGTCCCCTTGTTTTGTCAAGGTGTTGCCTTCGTACACCTCGATGAGGCGGCGGTAGAGCAGTAGGGTAGAATCGTTTAGCACGATGCTCTCTCCCTTGCGGGGAATGTAAATCGGTCCATAGTTGTCGCGTGTCCAACCCAACGATGAGCTCGGGTAAACATGCGTGTCGGCCATGCTCGAAATCGTGTCGCAAATCACCTTGGTGACATTCGGCAGGGTTTGGATTTGTTGGACCATATCGCGCGTCATGGGCAGCAGGTACACCATTTCGGATGGCTTCTCGGTCTCCTCGGTAATCTGACGGAGCTGGCTCATGCAATGGCGGTCTTCCGCATTGATTTTCAAAGATTCGAACTGGCGTGTGCTGATGCCACGGTCGTCGGTGTAAACCCAATAGTTGTATTGCATGTTGGCGGGCTCTTTCTGAGGCTCTCCGTTGATATAGATGCGGCTGCTTCGAATCTCGAGCGTCTGTCCCGGTAGCCCTACACAACGCTTTACATAGTTTTCGCGACGGTCAACGGGTCGCCACACAATGTCGCCGAAAGTGGATTTGTTGTTGAGCACCACGTCGCGTCCGTAATATTCGCAAAGTGTGTAATAGTCCGGGTTTTGTACGAGCGAGCATACCGTGTCGCCGGCAGGGAAGTTGAATACCACGATGTCCATGGCCTTGATGGTGTCGAGTCCGGCAAGACGACGGTATTTCCACTGTGGCTTCTCGCAGTACGATTTGGTTCCCCATGGAAAGGTGTGCTGCACCAGCGGAAATGACAAGGGTGTCATGGGAACGCGCGGACCGTAGGCCACTTTGCTCACAGCCAGATAGTCACCTACGCGCAATGTCTTTTCGAGCGATGACGAAGGAATGACAAAATTCTGGAAGGTATATACATTGATGAAATATACGGCGATTAGCGCAAACACAATGGCGTCAATCCAACTGAACAGCTGATAGACGGTTTTGTTCTGAATCTTTTTCCACCAGTCCCAAGGAATGTATTTGGTGATGAACAGGTCAAACCATACGAGTTCAAGGACAACCCATCCCCAACCGCCATGCCAGTATAGAAACAAGAAGAACAAAATGCTGGCAATGGCAAATTTTATCCATTGTTTTAAGGGTGCTGACTTGATGCGGTCAGCAAAAGACATACCGTTGTTATTTGTTTGCTTTGTCATACAGTCGTGGTTAGAAAGCCAACATATCGCTCATTTTCAACATTCCTTTTTTGCCATACGTGTATTCGGCCGCCAATACGGCACCTAAGGCGAAACCTTCGCGGTTCTTGGCGTCGTGGGTGATGGTGATTGAATCGAACGCCGATTCGTAGCGGATGGTGTGGATGCCCGGCACCTCACCTTCGCGGATGGCTTCGATGGGCAGCTTGTCGGCGGCAGAGGCTTGCTTGCCCAGTTCCCAAGACGATTTGCGGTCAAGATTCTCAAGAATGCCTTCGGCCAGCGTGATGGCGGTGCCACTTGGTGCGTCGAGCTTGTGGATGTGATGCGTTTCGACCATCGAAACATCGTAATCTGCAAAACCATTCATGATGCGGGCCAGATATTTGTTGACGGCCATGAAAATATTGACTCCCAGACTGAAATTCGACGCCCAGAAGAAGGCCAGCCCTTTTTCTTTGACCCATGATTCGACTTCGGGCATACGTTCGGTCCAGCCTGTGGTTCCAGATACGACAGACACACCGGCTGCAAACGCTTTTCTGTAGTTTTCGACGGCCACTTTGGGCGCGGTGAATTCAATGGCTACATCTGCGCTGCGAAACGCTTCACTTTCAAAATCCGACTGGTTGTCAATGTCAATTCGGCTCACGACCTCGTGTCCGCGTTCGATGGCGATACGTTCGATGATGTGACCCATTTTCCCATAACCGATAAGAGCGATTTTCATATTTCCTAAAAATAGATAAGACTAATTGTGATGGTGCAAAGTTACTATTTTTTTGTCAAAACACTCTAAATATCGCCTTTGAGATTGCAACAACCAGGCAATACCTACCAAATAGGACTGACAAAAGCGTTTTCGAAATGCTCGATGTGATACTTGCCATCGGGCAGCGGAATGAGCGCCATTACGTCAAAACGGACGTCGGTACGGATATTGTATCGGTAAATGTAGGCTTGTGTGGCGGTGACAATCCGGCGTATCTTTGCATCGGTAACCGCGTCGGCCGGATGGATAAAATACGCGCTGGAACGTGTTTTGACTTCGATAATGACCAGTTCGGTGTCGGTTTGGGCGACAATGTCGAGTTCGAGGTGGTGCGATCGCCAGTTGACATGGCGGATTTTATATCCCTTTGCGGTCAGAAACGTACGTGCGGCCTGTTCGCCTGCGTCACCCAGAATATGGGTGTTTGAAGAGTTTTGGTTCATAAGAAAAACTAATTAAGTGATGGTGTTATTCGCCTTCGATGCGAAAATGCAACGCAAAGATAAGCAATATCGGCAATAAATTTGTAACTTTGCCCACGATTGTGACGTAACTATGGCCAAAAAGAAACCGTTAAAGCCGACAACCGACAGGTCCGAACAGAAGATGCTGCGTACGCATCGGGTTTCGGTGGCACTCAACGACAAGGAATGGGAAGGTCTGCAACGCTATTTCAAGCGTTACAAGATTTCGAACAAAACCCGTTTGGTGCGCGAGGTGCTGATGCGTCATGTCATTGAGCGAATGCAGGAAGACACCCCCTCATTGTTTGACCAGCCCCATGACGACTGACGATAACCGTTATATGAAAATGGCGCTGGAAGAGGCTCGTCTGGCCTTCGAAGCCGACGAGGTGCCCATTGGCGCAGTGATAGTGTCGAACGGCAGAGTCATCGGTCGCGGCCATAACTTGACCGAAACGTTGCAAGACGCTACGGCCCACGCCGAGATGCAAGCCATTACGGCTGCGGCTAACTATATGGGCACCAAGTATCTGACCGATTGCACCTTGTATGTAACAGTTGAACCATGCGTGATGTGCGCAGGTGCCATGTATTGGTCCAAAATCAGCAGACTGGTCTATGGCGCTCCCGATGACAAGTACGGGTATAGCGTTGTCGCTCCTCAGTCCCTTCACCCCAAAACAGAGGTTGTCAAAGGTTTGATGGAAGAAGAGTGTGCCCAGTTGATGAAGAAATTTTTTGTAAACAAACGATAATGATTTCCCCGATGGGGGAACAAAGACATTCAAACAGATGAATTTTGTAGAAGAATTGAAATGGCGTGGCATGTTGCACGACATGATGCCCGGAACCGAAGAACAATTGTCGAAAGAAATGACGGCGGCCTATTTGGGAATTGACCCGACAGCCGATTCTCTGCACATCGGTCACCTTTGCGGTGTGATGATGTTGCGTCATTTCCAAAGATGCGGTCATAAACCCATTGCGCTGGTTGGCGGTGCCACCGGTATGATTGGCGACCCTTCGGGCAAAAGTGCCGAGCGTAATTTGCTTGATGAGGCGACCCTTCGTCACAACCAAGAGGCCATCAAGGCGCAACTTTCGCGTTTCCTTGACTTTGAATCGGATGCGCCTAACCGTGCCGAAATGGTGAACAACTACGATTGGATGAAGGATTTTACCTTCCTCGATTTTGCCCGCAAAGTAGGCAAGCATATTACGGTTAACTACATGATGGCCAAGGATTCGGTACAAAAACGTCTGAACGGCGAGGCTCGCGACGGCCTTTCTTTTACCGAATTTACCTATCAGCTGTTGCAAGGATACGATTTCCTGTATCTGTACGAACACAAGAACTGCCGTTTGCAGTTGGGCGGTTCTGACCAGTGGGGCAATATCACTACCGGAACCGAGTTGATTCGCCGTACCAATGGTGGTGAGGCATTTGCCTTGACTTGTCCGCTGATTACGAAGGCAGATGGTACCAAATTCGGTAAAACCGAAAGTGGCAATGTTTGGCTCGACCGTCGATACACCTCACCTTACAAGTTCTACCAATTCTGGTTGAATGTGAGCGATGAGGATGCAGCCCGCTACATTAAGATATTCACTTTTATCACCAAAGAAGAAGCCGAAGATTTGATTGCCCGTCATGCCGAGGCTCCGCACTTGCGTTTGTTGCAAAAACGACTGGCAGAAGATCTGACAGTGATGGTGCATTCGCGCGAGGATTATGAAATGTCGGTCGAGGCATCGAATATCTTGTTCGGCAACGCCACCTCCGACTCTCTTCGCAAACTTGACGAAGCTACCTTGCTTTCTGTCTTTGAAGGGGTTCCGCAATTCGAAGTTTCGCGCAACCGTTTGGGATGCAAGATGATGGATTTGCTGACCAGCGAAGAAGCCCCGGTATTCCCGTCTAAGGGCGAGATGCGCAAGATGATTCAGAATGGTGGCTTTATGGTCAACAAAGAGAAGGTGAGTGACCTTGACATGGTGTTCGAGGCATCACTGTTGCTCAATGGCAAATATATGATTGTACAACGCGGTAAAAAGAATTATTGGCTGATTTTTGTAAAATAATCGCTAAAAATTTTTGATAAACGGAAAATCTCCGTATCTTTGCACCGCGTTAAAGCAGGACTGCCTCATGGTGTAATGGTAGCACTACAGATTTTGGTTCTGCCTGTCGAAGTTCGAATCTTCGTGAGGCAACGTAAAAAATCCGAAACGGTAAAAGTTTCGGATTTTTTTTTTAGTAGGCTGTCGGGTATAATATAAAAACGCCACCGTCAGATGGCGTTTTTATTTCAAGTGGGCCCACTTGGACTTGAACCAAGGACCTGCGGGTTATGAGTCCGATGCTCTAACCGACTGAGCTATAGGCCCGCTTTTTGTTTGGTGTGGCAAAGGTACGATTTTTTTGCAAGTTGCCAAAATTGCGCCCTAAAATTATTGGCTCGATGTGTTATTTAGTGTGTAGATGCATATTCGTATGAATATTTTTGTACCTTTGTGAAAATTTAAATCACTGCATAATGAGAATTATCACCAAATGGTCTGATTTTACAGAATCGGGTTCGGCGGTAACCATCGGCTTTTTTGATGGTGTGCATGTCGGACATGTAGCGTTGTTGAAGAAACTCAAGAAAGAAGCTGCGAAGCGCAATGTCCCCTCCGTTATTGTCACCTTCTCGAATCACCCCCGCGAAGGACTGCAGGCGCATTATGTTCCCAAGTTGTTGACAACCACACCCGAGCGTATTGCGAAGTTAGAGGAGGTGGGTATAGACTATTGTATCGAACTACCTTTTGACAAGGAGTTGGCTGTAAATACTTCGCGTTTGTTTATGCGCAAGTATTTGGCGGATCAGTTGCATGCCTGCTATTTGCTGATTGGCCATGATCACCATTTTGGTTGTGATCGTGAGCACGGTCTTGACTATTATCAGCAAATTGGAGCTGATTTGAATATCGAGGTTGAGCAGGATAGCGCTTTCCTTTCGGAAGGTGTTCGTGTAAGTTCTTCGCTTATCCGTAAAAACTTGGAAGAGGGTGGCGTCGCTCCAGCATCGCGCATGTTGGGTTACACGTATTTTATTGAGGGCACAGTCGTTCCCGGTCATAAAGTAGGTCGCACCATAGGCTTTCCTACAGCCAACATCGCTATTAGTGATGTACACAAGCTGATTCCTCGTGAGGGCGTATATGCTGTCGAGGCCGAAGTTGAAGGTGAAACTGGTCGTTTCCAAGGAATGCTCAATATCGGCGTCCGTCCGACATTTGTGACCCAGTCGGTAGCTAAAAGTATCGAAGTGCATTTGTTTGACTACGAAGGAGACTTGTATCATAAGAAAATTACGGTTTACTTCCAGAGTTATATGCGTTCTGAAGTGAAATTCGATACCCCCGAGAAATTGTCGAAACAATTGCAGGAAGACAAGATTGAGATTTTGAATTATTTTGCTTCTCGAAAAGGCTGATTTTTTTGATAAAGGAAACAGAAAGGGTCTGGCAATTTGCCAGACCCTTTCTTGTTACGTGTCGATGACCACTGTTATTTCACGATGGCCTTGTATCCGACTTTGTCGACTACTACCATGTAAATGCCGTCGTTCAAGTTCTCGAAACGAATTTGTTCCTTCACATTGCGCTTGTCTGCAAGCAGACGGCCATTCATTGTGTAGAGCATCACATCGTGCATGCCGTCGAAGGTTACGGTAATCTTGCCTTTGCTTCCGATTACTTCGACGTTTTGTGCATAAATTTCGTTCACATCTGTGCCGTCGATAATCTTCTTCGATTGAGTTGCCGAGCAGCCGTTATTGTCGTTGGTTACCGTTACGGTATATACACCGGCTTGTGTCACTTCGATTGTCGCATCGGTTTTGCCGGTCGGTGTCCACAAATAGCTTACGCCATAGCCGGCTTCGGCTGATAACGTAACCATCGGACGTGTTTGTCGAAGGGTGTCGGCCGAAGCGGTCAGGAAGAATACAGGAGCGTCCTGGTCAGCGTTTACGTAATGGGTGGCTTCGGCGGTACAGCCGTTGCGAGCGGTCGCGGTTACGGTGTATTCGCCACCCGTTTTAACGGTGATGCTTTCGGTTCTTGCGTTGGTGCTCCAACGCAATCCTGCGTAGCCTTCGCCAACGGCTGTTAAGGTAACAGACGGATCGTTGCAGGTGAGGATGACATCTGGAGCTTCAATGCTGATGGTTGGAGCCGTGTAATCTTCTGTGATGGTGGTTTCGGCCGTCTTCACACAGCCGTTGCTGCCAATCACATCAACTGTATATGTGCCAGTTTCTGTTACGGTGATGGCATAATCCGAAGCACCGGTGCTCCATGCGTATGAAACGTTCTCACTGTTGGTAATTACCTCTAACAAAGCTTCTTCTTTGGCACATGTCAATTGTTTGGTGCTCGCTTTGATTACTACAACAGGCTTTGTGACGTCAGAGTTAATGGAGACGGAGGCCTGTGCCGTACATCCATTGGCGGCGGTGGCGGTTACTGTGTAGGTGCCACCGGTTGTGCAGGTGATTTGCTCTGTGGTTTTGTAATTGCTCCACAAGAAACTTATGCCATTACCTGTAGCAGTCAAGGTTGCTGTCGGATGGTAGCAGTTGATGGTCTCGACATCGGTGGTAATGCCAACAGTCGGTGCTGTGGTATCTTCGCCAATGGTGACGGCCTTGTTTGCGTTACAGCCGTTTGCGCCGATTGCAGTCACCGTATAGGTGCCTGGTTCATAAATCGTGATGCTTGCCTTGTTGTCGTTGGTTGACCAATGGTACGATTGTATGTCGTTACCGCTGGCGGTCAGCGTGATTCTGTTTGTATTACAGCTAAAGACATCGTTCGTGGCATCTATGGTTACGGTCGGTGCATCGAAGTCTTCGCTGATGGTGATGTTGGCCGTAGTGGTGCAACCGTTGGCAGCGGTACCCGTCACGGAGTACGTGTTCGCTGCGTTGACCGTGATGGAGGCGGTGTTGGCGCCGTTCGACCATTCATAGCTTTGCGCATCGCCTTGTGCCGTCAAAACAATCTGATTGGTGGCGCAGTTGAGCGTGGTCGACGCAGCGTTGATGGTTACAGTAGGTACAGTAGCGTCAGCGGTAATCAT